>JAOAPT010000857.1 GCA_025463045.1 Candidatus Solibacter sp. | reverse complement strand
ATTTTCATCCCTTGTTGCGGCCCCGAACGGGGCCATGGAGAACTCCCCTGAAAATGACGCACCTAACTAAAAGCGATCGTGCATTTTCATCCCTTGTTGCGGCCCCGAACGGGGCCATGAAGAACTCCGTTGAAGAACGCACCGCAAACAGAGCCGCCACCGTAAGGGAGCGCTAGCCCTTTTCGGCGACCACCGCTCCCTCACGGTCGCGGCTCCGATTGGGGCTCGATTCGTCATCGCCCTGAGTGGGCCGCAGGGCCCTGGAGTTCCCTAAGTTCGTCGACTACTTAATTCGCCGCAACCGTAACGCCGGGCTGGGAATTCGAAGTCCCCACCTGCACGATCACCGGGACCGCATTCCCCAGCGTAATCCCCGAGGGAATCTGCGCGTTCACCTGGATCACGCCCGCGACCAATCCAGGAGCGCCTCCCGCGAAATTCACCGTCGCGTCTTTCCCGCCGATCGTCACCTTCACCGCCGCGATCGGCAGCGGGAGCGGAGCCGCATTGATCGCGCCATCCGACCCGCCCGGATTCGTCTGGCCCACGCCCGTGATGTACAGCGAGATGAAATCGCCCACCTTCGCGGGAGCACCCGCGCCGTTGACCGCGCCCGTCTTGGCGTTGATCGCCGCAGCCTGTCCCGAGCCAGAACCATTGAGCGTGAAGATGCCCGGAATCACCGTCGCCACCGAGACGTTAAACGGCGTCGACGTCGATCCCTGATACTGCACGTACATCTGCGCCAGCGACCCGGAAATGCCATACGGCACGATCGCCGCGACCTGATTCGCCGAGGCGTAGAGCACGGGTGCCGCAGCGCCGTTGAAGAACACGCTCGTGCCATTCACGCTCGTCGGCACCGACCCATCCGATTTCGGAGTGTACTGCGTCAGCGTGCCGCCGAGTCCCGAGCCATAGATCACGACCACTTCACCGGGCGCCACGGGACCGTTCAGGTTGGTCGCGCCATTCGTCACCGCACCCACCGAGATTCCGCTCGCCGAAAGCTGCAGCATGCGGACCGAATTGTTCAGTGTGTCCGCAACGTACAGATTCCCCGTCGAATTAATCGCCAGTGCCGAGGGCCCATTCAAACTCGCGTTGGACGCGCTGCCGCCATCGCCCGAGTAGCCGCGCGTATTCCCGCCGGCGATCGTGTTGATGATCCCGCTGAGGAAGAGCTTCCGCACGCGAGCGCTGCCATCGGCGATGTACACGTTGCCGATGCTATCGACCGCAAGCGCCGTCGGATTCCCAACCTGCGCGCTGAGCGCCGCGGCGCCATCGCCCGAGTATCCCGCCAGCCCGTTGCCGGCCGCGGTGGTGATCACGCCGCTGGTCGCGACCTTGCGCACACGATTGTTCGCGGTATCCGCGATGTAAACGTTCCCCGCGGCATCCACCGCGACGGCCTGAGGTCCGTTGAGCAGCGCGCTCGTGGCCTGCCCGTTATCGCCGCCGTACCCCGAAACACCGTTGCCGGCAAGCGTCGAGATCGTGCCCGCCGTAGTCACCTTCCGCACGCGATTGTTCCCGAACTCGGCGATGTACAGATTGCCCGCCGCATCCACCGCGACTCCGAAGGGCGAGTTGAGCTGCGCACTGCCCGCCGCGCCGCCATCGCCGCCGAAGCCCGCCGTGCCGCTGCCCGCGACAGTGCTGATGTTGCCTCCGGTGACCTTCCGCACGCGATGATTTTGCGTATCCGCGATATAGAGGTTGCCTCCCGAATCGACCGCGAGACCCTGCGGTCCACTAAGCTGCGCGCTCCCAGCCGCTCCGCCGTCGCCCGCGAAGCCCGCCGTGCCGTTGCCCGCGAAAGTCGAGATCACGCCATTGGTGCCGACGCGCCGCACCACGTTATTCAACGTGTCGGCGATATACACGTTGCCCGCCGCATCCACCGCCACACCCAGCGGACTGTTGAGCTGCGCGCTGGTCGCAGCGACTCCGTCGCCGGATTTGCTGAGCGCGCCGTTGCCCGCGTACGTGTTGACGTTCCCGCCCGCGAGTCTGCGAATCCGGTTATTGAGCGAGTCGGCGAAATAAAGATTCCCGGCGGAATCGAGCGCAACGGACGTGGGCAGACTCATCTCCACCTTATTCGGCGCGCCGCCATCGCCTGCGAAGCCCTGATTGCCATCGCCGATCGCAGTCGTGATATTGCCTGCCGTATCCACCTTGCGAATGCGATTCGTGCCGTACTCGGCGATGTAGATGACTCCGGCGGAATCCACCGTCACGCCGAAGGGCGAAACCATCGACATCTTCAACGCCGCGCCATCCCCCGCGAGACCGGTGGCGCCGCTGCCGACGACCGTGGAAATCGTGCCGTCGGTCGCCACCTGCCGGATCACCGAATTGCCGGTGTCGGCGATGAACACCACGCCTTTGGAGTTGATGAAGATATCCTGCGGCCCCGTAAGCCCGGCGACGTTCGCCTGGCCGGTGTCGCCGTAATATCCCTTGTAGCCCGCGCCGGCGAAGATGTTGATGATGCCGTCGGTCGTTACCTTGCGCACCGTGTTATCGGCGGAAGCGGCGATGTAGACGTTGTTCGAAGAATCGATGGCGATCGCCACGGGAAGGTGAATGTTGGCATCCGTCGCGAGCCCGGTGTCGCCCCAAAAGCCCGGCACGGAAACGTTGCCGTTGCCGGCGAACGTGCTGATGATGCCCTTGGTGTTGACCATCCGGACGCGATTGTTCTGCGTGTCGGCGATGTAGATATTCCCCGCCGAATCGAGCGCGACGCCCTGCGGACCGTTGAGCTGCGCGCTCACCGCGGGACCGCCGTCGCCGGCGAATCCGGCGCGCGAATTGCCCGCCACCAGCGTCAGCGTACCGGAGCCATCGATCTTGAAGACCGAATTTCCGCTGCTGAAGTAGATGTTGCCGCCGGCTATCGCCAGCTTTCGCGGCTGGCCGATCGACGTGTTCAAGGCCGCCACGGGGGTGGCGGGAGGCGCGCCGCCGGCAACGGTGGAAATCGTGTATTGCTGCGCAAAGGCAGAAGCGCCTGCCATCAGCAGGATAGAGAATCTCAGCATGCGGTTGATAGGTCCATTATGACGTTTTAGCAGAGGCAGTGGTGGCAGCCTGGGTTTCCAAAAGGGTTTCCGTTACAGCTTCCAACGCCGCAATGCATTGCGCGCGGTCCACATCGTAGTGCGTCACCGCGCGCACGCAGCGGTCGTTGATCGCGTTCATCAGGATGCCGCGCTGCCGCAATCGCGCGCTGACATCCGCCGGAGCATGGCCGGTCGCCGAGACGTCGAACACTACAATATTCGTCTCCACCTTCGACGGGTCAATCTGAACTCCTGGAACTTTCGCGAGCCCTTCCGCAAGAAACTTGGCATTCGCGTGATCGATGACCAGCTTCGCCGGGGACTCCTCGAGCGCCACCAGTCCAGCCGCCGCCAGCATGCCGACCTGCCGCATTCCGCCGCCCAGCCGCTTGCGATAGAGCCGCCCCTTATCCATCAGCGACGCCGGTCCGGCGAGTATCGATCCGGATGGCGCGCCCAGCCCTTTCGAAAGACAGAACATGAGTGTGTCCGCGCGAGAGGCAATCTCATGCACGGGAATGCCCAGAGCCGCCGACGCATTGAATATACGCGCCCCGTCCATGTGGACGCGCACTCCGCGCTCGTGCGCTCCGTCGCAAATCTCGCACAGTGTGCTCATGGGGTACACGGTTCCGCCCGCCATATTGTGCGTCTGCTCGACCGCCACCGCGCCCGTCGGAGCGCCGTACGGGTTCACCGGACGGATCTGCCGCCGCACCGCGTCCCAGGAAAGCAATCCGCGCTCCGTCGGAATCGCGCGCACCAGACAGCCGCTGAACCACGCCATCATCGAGAGCTCGTAATCCAGCAGGTGCGCGCGCGAATCGCAGATCACTTCCTGCCCGTGCTCGGTGAGCACCTTGATCGCGATCGTGTTCCCCATGGTTCCCGTGGGGACGAACAACGCCGCTTCCTTGCCGGCGATTTCGGCGGCACGCGCCTCCAGGCGGTTGACGGTCGGGTCCTCGCGATACACATCGTCGCCGACCTCGGCCTCGAACATCGCCTGCCGCATCGCGGGCGTGGGCTTGGTGACGGTATCGCTCCTCAAATCGATCATGTCTGTAAAAACTCCTGAAAAACTTCGTTGGAGAGCAGGACGCCGCGATCGGTCAGACGCAAAACGCCGTCCGCACTCTCCAGCAGACCTTCCTTCAAAAACCGATGGATCGGCGCGTCAAAGCGGCGCCACTCTTCCGCATCGGGGCGCACGCCCGCGGAGAGCCGAAGCCCGATGAACAGGCGCTCGTCCGCAAGGTGCGGCTGGTCGTCCACCTGCGCCGTTCCGGCGAGGTAATCGGTGACCGTCTCGGGATTTTGGTGCCGCGTGCGCCCGTCGAACGAATGAGCGTCCGCGCCGAACCCAACGTAAGGATCGAGCCGCCAGTATTTCAAATTGTGCCGCGATTCGAACCCCGGGCGCGCAAAGTTCGA
>JAOAPT010000817.1 GCA_025463045.1 Candidatus Solibacter sp. | reverse complement strand
TGCCCGAATCTTGACCTGCATGCCTGGCGCAACGAAAAACGGGAACCATTGGCCAAGTGGGACTATCCTCCCGAGAGCAGCGAAAGGCCCGTCGGCGTCCCGTTCCGAAAGAGCTGCCGTGCCGATTACGTCCGACGCCCATATCCAGGACTTTAGCGACGACGTTAGCGACCTCAAGTCTCCCGAGTCCCGGGGTCAAAGCGTTACGTTCTGCGATGCGGGCGAGTGCTCACGGCCGGCCCGGGTTCCGGTCTGCTTTCAGATGTTCCCAGCTGACATTTCCAAGATGTAGGGTTCGCGCTCGTTCGCGGATCCTTGCGACCGGGGCCCTCGCCTCAGATCTATCGATGGACCCGACGTTCGGTACCAATCGCGCCACAGCCTTTCCGTGGCGTGTGATCACGATCTCCTCCCCCGCTTCGACTCGATCGAGCAGTGCTGGGCGAGTTTGTACTTGGCTGCGCACGCGTCGATCTCCTGCATAGGTATCGCGGTTCGTCCAGCGGCATCTAGCTTAGCGTGGACCCTACTCGATCGTCAGCAGCAGATCCTTAGCCTCTACCTGCTGGCCGGGTGTCACCAGTAACTGTGTGACTTTGCCAGCGACTGGTGCGTAGACGGTGCTTTGCATCTTCATCGCTTCCATCACGAGCAGGCGGTCGCCCTTCTTCAGCGTCTGATTCAGCTCGACCGCGACCGTCGACACTACGCCTGGGATCGGCGCGCCGATCTGTCCCGGATTCGCCGGGTCGGCCTTCACGCGCGCCTGCTCTTTGACGTCGAGATTCTGATCGCGCACGGTGACTTCGCGGGGCTGGCCATTCAACTCGAAGAACACCGTCCGAGTGCCGTCCGGGTGCGGTTCGCCGATGGTCAGGAATTTGATGACCAGCGCCTTCCCCGGTTCGAGCTCGACCGAGATATCGGCGCCGCGCTCCATTCCGAAATAAAATTCGGGTGTGGGCAGCACGTCGACATCGCCCCAATTCTGCCGCGCCTTCGCGAACTTCAGGAAGACATCGGGGTACATCAGGTAGCTCAGCACTTCGTCGTGCGCCGGCGTGCGGCCGATTTTCTTCTCGAGCGATTTTGCCGTCTCCTCCAGATTGACCGGCGGCAGGTGTGCGCCCGGGCGGCCTTTCTGCGGTTTCGCGCCCTTCAGGATGATCTTCTGCAGATTCTTCGGCCATCCGCCTTCCGGCTCGCCGAGCGAACCCATGAACATATCGATCACGCTCGCGGGCAGCGTCAAATTGTGGTCCGGCGTCAGCTTGGCGAACTGCGCGATCGTCATGTTGTGATTCACCAGGAAGATCGCCATGTCGCCGATGACCTTGCTCGACGGCGTCACCTTCACGATGTCGCCGAATGCGAGATTCACTTCGGCGTACGTGCGCGCGATTTCGTGCCAGCGCGCGCCGAGCCCCATCGATTCGGCCTGCTCCTTCAAATTCGTGTACTGCCCGCCGGGCATCTCATGCAGGTACACTTCGGCCGATCCTGATTTCGGGCCCGTATCGAAAGGCGCGTAGAATTCGCGGACCACTTCCCAATAATCGGCGTACTCATTCAGCGCGTCGAGATCGAGCCCGGTATCGCGCTTGGTATGGGCGAGCGCCGCGACGATCGAATTCAGATTCGGCTGGCTCGTGGTCCCGCTCATCGACGCGGCGGCCGCATCGGCAACGTGTACGCCCGATTCGGCGGCCTTCAAAACCGATGCCGCGTTCAAACCGCTGGTATCGTGCGTATGAAAGTGGATCGGAATCCCCACTTCCTGGCGAAGAGCCTTCACCAGTTTCTCCGCCGCGTATGGGCGGCACAGGCCCGCCATGTCCTTGATCGCGAGCACGTGCGCGCCCATCTTTTCGAGCTCCTTCGCCATGCGCACGTAATAATCCAGCGAGTACTTATCGCGCTTGGGATCGAGGATGTCGCCCGTGTAGCAGATCGCCGCCTCGCAGACCGAGCGCGTCTTCCGCACCGCCGCCATCGACGCCTTCATGTTCGGCAGCCAGTTGAGCGAATCGAAAATGCGGAAGATGTCGATGCCCTGCGCCGACGCTTCGTAGATGAATTCGGCCACCGCGTTGTCGGGGTACGCCGTATAGCCGACCGCGTTCGACGCGCGCAGCAGCATCTGGAAGCAGATGTTCGGCACCGCCTCGCGCAGCTTCTGCAGACGGACGAACGGGTCTTCGTGCAGGAAGCGCATCGTCACGTCGAACGTCGCGCCACCCCACATTTCGAGGCTGTAGAGATTGTGCAGCTTGTGCGAGACGAAGTTCGCGATGGCGAGCATGTCGTGGCTGCGCACGCGCGTCGCGAGCAAGGATTGATGCGCGTCGCGGAACGTCGTGTCGGTGATCAGGAGGCGCTTCTGTTTCGCCGTCCACTCCGCGAAGCCCGCCGGTCCGAGATCGCGCAGCAATTGCCGCGTGCCCGCCGGCGCGTCCGAGCCATCGTGCGGCGGGATCGGCGGAGTGCCGATCTTCGCCGGGCGCAACTTCCCGGCCACCTGCGGATTGCCGTTGACGATCACCTCCGCGAGGTACGTCAGCAGCTTGGTCGCGCGATCGCGCCGCGCTTCGAACTTGAAGAGCTCCGGCGTTTCTTCAAGCCAGCGCGTGCTGACGCGGCCGGCCTGAAAATCCGGGTGATTGACGACGTTTTCGAGGAACGGGATGTTGGTCTTCACGCCGCGAACGCGGAACTCGCGCAGACTGCGATCCATGCGCTGGCAGGCGTGCGGGAACTCGCGTCCCCATGCAGTCGTTTTCACCAGCAGCGAATCGTAGAAGGGCGTGATCACCGCACCCGAATAGGCCGACCCGCCGTCGAGCCGGATGCCGAAGCCGGCCGGTGAGCGATACGTGTGAATTTTCCCGTAGTCCGGCACGAAGCCGTTCGCCGGGTCCTCGGTGGTGATGCGGCACTGCAGCGCGTAGCCGTAGAGCGGCACTTTGTCCTGCGCGGGGAGATTCATCTCCGGCCCGTGCAGGTCGAGGCCCTGCGCTACCTGAATCTGGCTGCGGACCAGGTCGATGCCGGTGACCATTTCGGTGACGGTGTGCTCCACCTGGATGCGCGGGTTGACTTCGATGAAGAACCACTCACCCGATTCGCCGTCGACCAGGAATTCCACGGTGCCCGCGTTGGTGTAGCCCGCCGCGCGCGCCAGGGTTACCGCCGCATCGGCGAGCGCGGCGCGGAGCTTCGGATCGAGCCCCACCGCGGGCGCCACCTCGACCACCTTCTGATGCCGCCGCTGCACGGAGCAATCGCGCTCGTAGAGATGCAGAATATTACCGTGGCGATCGCCGAGGATTTGCACTTCGATGTGTTTGGCGCGCCGCACGAAGCGCTCGAGGAACACCGCGTCGTTGCCGAACGCCGCGGCCGATTCGCGCCGCGCCTCTTCCAGTTTGCCCGCGAAGTCTTCGGGGCGCTCCACCACTCGCATGCCGCGTCCGCCGCCGCCGAAGGCCGCCTTCACGATCAACGGAAAGCCGATGGTCGCGGCGATCTTCTCCGCCTGCTTCGGATTTGTTATTGCTTCTTCGGTGCCCGGCACCCGCGGGATGCCTGCCTTCGCGGCCAGCTTGCGCGCCGCCGTTTTATCGCCCAGCAGATCCAGCAACTCGGCCGAGGGTCCGACGAACGTGATCCCGGCGCGCTCACAGGCGCGCGGAAGCGCCGGATTCTCGGAGAGAAAGCCGTACCCCGGATGAATCGCGTCGACGCCCTTTTCCTTGG
>JAOAPT010000816.1 GCA_025463045.1 Candidatus Solibacter sp. | reverse complement strand
TAAGCAGGACTCCGCGAAGCAGTATCTGAAGGCGAAGTATCGCGCGCCTTGGAAACTGGAAGTCTAGCAGCAGTCGCCGCAGGGTTTGCCGCGGAGGGCGTTCCAGCCCTCCCGCGCGATGATCGGCGTCATCACGAGAGCCGCCGCCGGGTCGGCCCACCACCATCCGAGCAGCGCATTCAGCAGTAGTCCGGCGAGCAGGATCGCGGACAGCCACGCGCAGAAATCCGTCTGCCGCGCGTCAGCATGCAGGGCGGCAGACGAGATCCGTCCGGCCACCTGCCGCTTGGCGCGCGACAAGAGCGGCATCACGATCATCGACACCGCGGCCAGCGCGATCCCCGGCACGCTGCGCTCCGGCGATCGATGCGAGACCAGCGCTTCGCCCGCCTCATACGCGACGTATGCCGCGAGCACCAGGAAGCACACGCCGACGATCCGGATCGCCGCCGGTTCGCGCCGCGCATCGCCGCGCAGTCGCCACAGTAGCGTCGCGCCCGAGGTCACCTCGATCACGGAATCGAGTCCGAAGCCAACCAGTGCGACAGAGCCCGCGAATATACCAGCGATCAGCCCGACCGCCGCCTCGATCAGGTTGTAGGCGATCGTGAAGTATTCCAGCTTGATCCCGCGCTTCACTTCGTAGCTGGTCATTGTTTTCAGCTTAGCCGTATGCCGACCGCAACGCCACGACATCATTCAAGCGCCTCGCCGTAGCGCACGGCCCGACGCGCGATGACGCCGAGATCGACATGGCGATCCGCGGACAACTGCGCCCCATGTTGCCCGGTCCGCGACTCAGAACGCGAGCGACGTCCTCATGTGGCGCACCCCTGTGCAGGCGCGGACTACGGCCGTACCGCCGGCGATCCGGCCTTCATCCTAGTGGTAATCACCCGTCCCGTACCTGCGGAAGACGCTCGGCGCCGCCGCGCCCGTCGTGTACGCGCTCGATGGCCACGCGATCTATGGAATCGCCGAGCCCGATGGCGCCGCCGCGACCAAACTCGACACGTTCAACGGCCACGCCGGCAAGGACGGCGCGTATCACTATCACGCTCACCTACAACCTGCGCGGCGAACCTCGAACCATCCACTACACGATCCAACCCGACGGCACATACCTCTTCCAATACCCCCGTGCCCGCACTGAAACGTACACACGCGGACGCCGCGGCCGTCTCTAGTAGAGCAGGATGGCATCCTGCGCGCCGATTGCCGCCACCCGCCCGCTGATATCATGTGAAATCGCAGGAGGTCTTCATGCGTCTTTTCGTCCTCACTCTATTCAGCGCCGCGCTCTACGGCCAAACGCCGCTCCAAGGCTTGTCCGCACTCATCCCCAACACGAAGCCTGCGATGGCGTGCGGCGAACTTCGCGGACTCACCAGCGCGACGCTCTCCGTGATCAGCGCCCGCATCATCCCGGGCTCGCCCGCCGCGCCCGAGCATTGCCGCGTCAGCATGATGGTCCCGCCCGAGATCAACATCGAAGTCAATCTGCCGTCGGAGTGGAACGGCCGCCTGCTGATGTTCGGAAATGGCGGATGGGCGGGCGAGAGCTTCGACGCTGCGGGACGCGTCAACAGCCGCGCTCGCGGTGTGCGGGCCGGCTTCGTTACCGCGGCCACCGACACCGGACATTCCGCCGAACTCGAGCGCGGAGCCAGCTTCGCGCTCAGCCGTCAGAAGCTGCTCGATTTCGGATTCCGTTCCTTGCACGTGACCGCCGAAACCGCAAAGCAGATGGCGCGCGCTTACTACGGCGCCGGCCCCGCGAAATCTTATTACGAAGGCTGCTCGCAAGGCGGCCGCCAGGGCCTCACCCTCGCGCAGCGATTCCCCAACGACTTCGACGGCATCGTCGCCGGATCGCCCAGCGTCGATCAGGTCGGCACCCACCTCGCGCGCGCCTACTGGTTGAAAGGCCTCGCGGCGAATCCCTTCCCCGCCGCGAAACTGGGCCTGCTCGCGCAGCGCGTCTACGACCAGTGCGACGCCAAGGACGGCTTGAAGGACGGCCTGATTGACGACCCGCGCCGCTGCGATTTCAAACCCGCGCGCGACCTTCCGCGCTGTGCCGAAGGCAGCGACCAGCCCGACTGCTTCACCGCGAAAGACATCGCCGCGCTCGAGCTGATCTATGGCGACGTGATGAGCCAGGGTAAGCGCCTCTTTCCCGGTTGGCCGGTAGGTGCCGAGATCGCCGGGCCCAATGGCCAAAGCGGCTGGATCGGCCAGGCCGTCAAAGCGCCGAACGGCGCGAGCGCCTGGTCCTCCTACGGCGAGAATTTCCTGCGCTTCATCGCACCCGGTCCGCGCCCCGGCGCCGACGTCGACGCCGCCCGCCTCTTCGATCAATTCGACGTCGACAAGGACCCGCCGCGCATGATGGAACTGCGCGATATCATGAACGCCGCCGACCCCGATCTCTCCGCCTTTCGCCGCCGCGGAGGCAAGCTCCTCATGTATTACGGTTGGGCCGATCCGCAGCTCAACGCGAAGCAGGGCGTCGAGTATTACGAACAGGTGACAGAGAAGATGGGCTCGACCACTCCCGAGTTTTTCGAATTATTCATGGTTCCCGGAATGTTCCATTGCAGTGGAGGAGTCGGCACCAGCCAGTTCGATATGGCGACTCCGCTCGTGAAGTGGGCGGAAGGCGCCAAGGCTCCGGATGCAATTCCCGCGAGCCGCGTCGTGTCCGGCAGAGTCGTCCGCACGCGCCCGTTGTGCGCCTATCCAGAAGTCGCGCGCTACAAAGGCAGCGGCAGTATCGACGAAGCGGCCAACTTCACTTGCGTCAAGCCGTAAGCTCGCGCATGATGGCGCGCAGATGAACCTCCGCGCCATCGACGCACGGAAAATCGATATTGCTCTTGTTGAACACCAGCGAGAGGTCCGTTCCCGCGAGCACGATCGCGTCCACGGGCAGCGTCTTCGCGATTCGCGCCAGCGTCTCACGCGCCTCGTCACCCGCGCCGTTCACGATCCTCATGTACGTCTCGTGAATCAGTTCGACCTGCTCCGGGACGATCACCTCGACCCCTTCGAGCATCCCGAACATGCGTGACTGCACGACAAATCGGGTCCCGAACAGCGCGACCCGCCGGTAGCCGCGCGCGCGAATTTCACTGGCGATCCCGGTAACGATGTTGACCAGCGGCAGGGGAGTGATCTTCTCCAGTTCGCGAATACAAATATGCGGAGTAATCGCCGAGATCGCCGCCACCTCCGCGCCGCCGTCCGCCATGCGCCCGATCAAGCGCGCGAAATACGACGCCAATCCGTCGCGATCGCCGCGCTCCACGAAAGACAGCCCGTATGCCATGTCCGCGTGAATGAGTAACATCTCGCCGGCATTTGACTCCGCGAGTTCGCGGTAATAATGAATGGTCGCCCCCGGACCCAGTCCGCCGATCAAACCCAGTTTTCGCATGTTACTTAATATGGGCCTTTGGTCCAATGGGCCGCCGGCCCAATTCCTTCTATGCTGGTTTCAATACAACCTGCTGTTCGAATTTTGGACAACCCTTGCCCCCTGGCGGTTCTGCGGCCTCCAGGGGGCTTTTTGCCCATACTTGAGTCACGAGCCTAAGAATGACCCTCTTCCGGGCTGGTCGGCTTTACCGCTGTCTCGCCGCCTTGCACAGGCTCCACTTCTGCCGCCTCTTTCTCCCTGCCTAACACGCGCAACGCGGTCGCCGTCACACGCTCGACCGTGAAGCCGAGGTACTTCATGACCTCCGCCCCGGGCGCGCTCAAGCCATAGCGATTCAGGCCGATGATGGCGCCCTCATCGCCCGCCCAACGCTCCCAACCGAATGGAGACTCAGCTTCGACGCAGACGCGCTTGCGGATCGCCTTCGGCAGGACCTGCTCGCGGTACGCCGCATCTTGCATACCGAACAGCTCCCAACTCGGCATGCTGACCACGCGCGCCTTCACGCCGTACGCCTTCAACTTATCGTGCGCCGATACGCAGAGTCCGACTTCGCTGCCCGTGCCGATGAGGATCACGTCGGGCGTGCCCTCGGTGTCGCGCAAAATGTACGCGCCCTTGGCGACCTGCGGATTCTCCGATACGTGCGGCACATTCTGCCGCGTCAGCGCGAGCAACACCGGCCCATCGTGCGGAATCGCGAACCGGTACGCCTCGCTCGTCTCATTCGGGTCAGCCGGGCGAATCACGATCAGGCCGGGGATGGCGCGAAGTCCCGCGAGTTGTTCCACCGGTTCGTGCGTCGGGCCATCTTCGCCGACTCCGATGCTGTCGTGCGTAAAGATGTATATCGACTTCAGATCGCTGAGCGCGCCCAGGCGAATCGAGGGCTTCATGTAGTCGCTGAACACCAGGAAGGTCGCGCTGAACGGGTGCACTCCGCCGTGCGCCGCCATTCCGTTGACCGCCGCGCCCATCGCATGTTCGCGGACGCCGAACGCCACATTTCGGCCCGCATAGCTCCACACGCCGCCGACCGCGCCTTGAACATTCTGGCCATTGGTGTCGGGCGGCTGGAAGTCCCCGAGTCCCTTCAGTGCAGTCTCGGTCGACGGGTTGAGATCGGCCGAGCCGCCGATCAGGTTGGTCACGCGCTTGGCAACCGCGTTGATCGCCTGGCCGCCCGCGACGCGCGTAGCGATTGCCTTATCGGTCAGCTTCCATTTCGGCAGGTCGGCGTCCCAACCGTCGGGCAGGCGTCCCGCGATCATGCTTTCGAGCTCCGCGTACTCGGCGGGGAATGCCGCGCGATATGCGTCCATCTTCGCCTTCCATGCTGCCTGCGTGCTCGCACCCTTGGGCAATGCCTCGCGGAATTTCGCTAAGGCCTCCTCGGGGATGAAGAATTTGTCGGTGGTCGGCCAGCCGAGCGCCTTCTTCGTCTCCGCCAATTCCTCTTCGCCCAGCGGACTGCCGTGCACGGTATAGCTGTCGTGCTTGTGCGGACTGCCGTAGCCGATGTGGGTGCGGACCAGAATCAGCGAGGGACGTGGATCCTTCTGCGCCTCTTCAATCGCCGCCGCGACCTCCTCGATGCTGTTGCCGTCTTCCACCGTGCGCGTGTGCCACTCGTAGGCGTCGAAGCGTTTCTGCACGTCCTCCGTGAAGCAGAGGCTGGTCTGCCCGGCGAGTGAAATGTAATTGTGATCGTACAGATAGATCAGCTTGCCGAGCTTCAGGTGGCCGGCGAGCGAAGCGGCTTCCTGCGTGATGCCTTCCATCAGGTCGCCATCGCCGCAGATCGAGTAGATGTAATGATCGATGATGTCGTGGCCCGGGCGATTGAAACGCGCCGCCAGAAAATTATGAGCGATTGCCATGCCGACGCCGTTGCTGAATCCCTGGCCGAGCGGTCCGGTCGAAACCTCCACGCCGGGCGTGAGGCCGCGCTCCGGATGGCCGGGCGTTTTGCTGCCGAGTTGGCGGAAGCGCTTTATCTCCGAGAGCGGCAGATCGTAGCCGGTGAGATGCAGCAGGCTGTAGAGCAGCATCGAGCCGTGGCCCGCGGAAAGCACGAAGCGGTCGCGATCGAACCACTGGGGGTCGGCGGGATTGTGCTTGAGGTAGCGCGACCACAGCGTGTAGGCCATGGCGGCGGCGCCCATCGGCATTCCCGGATGGCCCGAGTTGGCATTCTGAACCGCGTCAGCCGAGAGAATGCGGATCGTATTTATGCAGAGTTCGTCGAGCTTCTTGCTATCTGTGGGCATTACTTTGACAGTAACAAAAAGCGGCGCGGTGTAGGCTGCAGGCTAGATGAAAATGCCTGCATTGATTTCAAAGGACAAACTGCGACTCTGTGCCACAGATCGTGATAAATCTCGCGATGGTTGGTGAAAATATCCTACACGTTTGCCATAGTTATTGAAATAGTCCTACACGAA
>JAOAPT010000814.1 GCA_025463045.1 Candidatus Solibacter sp. | reverse complement strand
AGTACGTGGCGGTGGCGGCGGGGCCGAATATTTTGTGTTTTGGGCTGTGAGCGGGGAAAGAAGATCGGCAGGGACAGGTTGACACGTGACAGGCGCTCCCTGACGGTCTCTGATAGGAGTGTGTACTTCAACGGAGTTCTTCATGGCCCCGTTCGGGGCCACAACAAGGGATGAAAATGCACGATCTTTTTTTGAGCGTCATTTTCAGGGAGCGGTGGTCGCGTGACCACCGCTCCGTAACCGTCGCGGCTCTGATAGGAGTGGTCTTCAACGGAGTTTTCCATGGGCTCCTTCAGGGCCACAACAAGGGATGAAATTTGACGACCGCTTCTTGGAGCGTCATTTTCAACGGAGCGTCTGCGCGGGTGGGCGGGAACCGCTTGCTGTTGGTTTCTCTAATGACAGTCGCCCCTCATTTGTGGAATCCTGTTTTGGAGGTGTGGGATGGCTTGCGACCCCGAAACGTTGCGTCAGGTGCCCCTGTTTGCACTGCTTGATGACGATGAAATTGCCGTTTTGGCCGGACAGGTGGAGATCCGGAAATTCGCGCCGCGTCAGCGCATTTATAAGATCGGCGACCCCGGCGGACGCGCCTACATTATGGTGTCCGGCGCGGTCCGCGTCACTACGGTCGACGAAGATCAGCAGGAAGTCGTTGTCGACGAACCGGGTGTCGGCGAGTTCTTCGGCTTCGCCAGTATGCTCGACCAGACGCCGCACCAGACCAGTGCCGCGGCCCTCGAGCCCGCCACCTGTGTCGAAGTCGACCGCCACGATATCACCGTGCTACTCGAACGCAAGCCGCATGCCGGCATGGACATGCTCGCCGTGCTCGGCAAGCAGTACCACGGCTCGCAGAAGCTCGTGCGCGTCCGCTCCTCGCGCAATCCCAACGAGGTCATCGAAGAGCAGACCACCACGGGCGAGCACATCGCCGACGAAGTCGCGCGCTTCGGCGGATCGTGGCGCTTCATCATTTCCTTCGGCGTCGTGCTCGCCGTCTACACGTTAATCAACATCCGCCTCGGCAGCCACGCGTGGGACCCGTACCCGTTCATCCTCCTCAACCTCTTCCTCTCCATGCTGGCCAGCGTGCAGGCGCCGGTGATCATGATGAGCCAGAATCGCCAGGACGCGAAAGACCGCCTTCGCGGTGAACTCGATTACGCGGTGAACCGGCGCGCGGAGGTCGAGATCCAGGGACTTTCCCGCAAGCTGAATCAACTCGGCGAGAAGCTGGAAGACCTCGAGGAGCTGCTGCGGACTGATCGGAATAGCCGATAGCTGCGCCCGCGAACTATCTATTTGATAAGTGACCCGCGAGCGGGCTACCATCGCGAGGTGCCCCGTGTCCTTACACTTCTCCTGATCGCCGCCGCCGCGTTCGCGCAGACTCGCATTCTGCGTCACCCGACCTACGCCAACGGTAAGATCGCCTTCGTCTACCAGAACGATTTATGGACCGCCGGCGAAGACGGCAAGAACGTCCGCCGCCTCACCGCCACCAAGGCCATTGAGAGCCTGCCCACTTATTCGCCCGATGGGAAGTGGCTCGCCTATACCTCTAATCGCGAAGGCTATCTCGCCGTGTTCGTCATGCCGGGGTCCGGCGGCGAGTCGCGCCAACTCACCTGGTTCGGCGGCGACCGCGTGGTCGGCTGGACTCCCGATAGCGCGAAGGTCCTCTTCGTCTCCTCGCGCGACGTCGGGTTCGGCGGCACGCAATCCATGTGGGAGATTCCCGTCGCGGGCGGGATGGAGCGCCGCATCCTTCCGGATCGCGCGGCCGGCGGCTCGTATTCGCCCGACATGAAGCGCCTTGCCTACAACCGCCACAGCGTGCAGGCCTATCGCAAGCACTACCGCGGCAGCGCCGCCGCCGACCTCTGGGTGATGGACGTCGACAAGAAAACCTACCAGCGCATCGAAGACCCCGGGTATGCCGGCAACTTCGGCTGGCCGATGTACTCGCGCGATGGCTTCATCTATTACGTGGGCGATCGACTGCCCAGCGAGGAGAAAGTGAAGCCCGGCAGCCCCGAAGTAATGAAGAGCGTCTTCAACATCTGGAAGGTTTCCGAGCGAGGCGGCAAGCCCGCCCAGGTGACGCATCACACCAGCGGCAACCTCTACTTCCCAACGATGGCCGGCGATGGCAAGACCATCGTCTACGAAGAGAATTTCGGAATCTGGAAACTGGATCTGACCAGCGGCAAATCGTCGGAGATCGTGATCGCGATCGACGCGCCGGAAAGCGAACCGGCCGTGCAGACCGTCACCATCGACAGCGAAGCCGAAAGTTTCGATCTGTCGCCGTCTACCAGGCGCGCGGCAATCGAATCGCGGGGTCGCATCTTTACCGTTGCGACCGAGCAGGGCGAAGTGCGGCGCGTGACCGATACCCCGGCTCACGACCGCACGCCGCGCTGGTCTCCCGACGGCAAGAAGATCGCGTTCTACAGCGACCGCAGCGGGCGCGACGAGCTCTGGATCAGCAGCGAGAACGGCGCTGCTGCGAAACAGCTTTCGAATTTCGAAGGCGAAAAAGGCGGCTACACCTGGACGCCCGATTCCAATTCCATCATCTTCGGCACCGGCAACAAGGCGGTGCGCGTCTTCCTCGCCGATCGGCAGCAGAAGGTGCTTGTCGAAGGTGGACTCGGCGTCGGCAGCCTGCAGGTCTCGCCCGACGGCCAGTGGCTCGCCTACACAATGACCACGCGCGAGAGTCTCGATCGCGCCTTCATCAAGCCGCTCGCGGGCGGCGAAGAACACGCCATCTCGAAGAAAGGATCGACGCGTTCCTACTCGCTCCAGTGGACGCCCAGCGGGAAGAAACTACTCATGCTCGCCAGCAGCGCGGGCGCCGTCGATACTTCGCAGGCCGTGCTCTATGCGATCACGCTGCAGGCTGAGGATCGCAATCCGAGCTATAAAGGCGTCGACGAAGAGGCCGAGGCCGCGAAGCCCGAAGTGCCGGAACGCAAGCCGGCCGCACCCGTCGAAGTCAAAATCGATTGGGATCGCATCGATCGCCGTACCCGTCCGGTGAGCCGCCTCTCCGAGCACATCGCGGGCTACGCCGTGTCGCCCGACAGTAAGAATTTCGCCGTGATCGCCGGCGGACAGATCTACCTGCTCGATGAAGATGGCGCGCGTCAGACCCGGCTCACACCGCCGGGGGCCGCCACGGCCATGCAGTTCTCGAAGGACGGCAAGGCGATTTTCTATCGCTCCGGCAAGGCAATCATGGCGGCCAACACGACGCCGCCTCCCGCCGCGCCTGCCGCCGGACCTGGACCCGCGCCGCGCAAGGTCGCCTTCACCGCGCGCTTCACCACCGACCTTCGCGAGCAGCGCCACAGCGTCTTCCTCGAAGCCGTGCGCATGATTCAGGATCGCTTTTACGATAAGAATTTGAACGGCGTCGATTGGGCCGCGGCGCGCCGCCAGTACGAACCGCTCCTCGCCTTCGTCAACGACCAGGAAGGCGTCGCCGATCTCCTTCGACAGATGATCGGCGAACTCAACACCTCGCACTCCAGCGCCATCGCCCCGTTCCCCGCGGCCGCCACCGCCGCCGGATCGCGCCCCGGCGTAATCCATCCCGGCTTCGACGTCGAGGACGATGGCAGCGGCTTCTACCGCGTCTCGCACATCCTGAAGGCCGGTCCCGCCGACCGCGACTACTCGCGCATTCATCAGGGCGACTATCTCATTTCGGTGAACGGCACGGAACTCCGCGGCGGCCAGAATTACTGGAAGGCATATCGCTCGTTAATCGGGCAGCGCATCGAGCTGACGCTGAATGTCAAGCCCGCCCGCGAAGGCGCGTGGTCGACCTTCGTCGCGCCCGCCGTCGATCCGCGCGGCCTGTACTACGACGAGTGGGTCGCCGAGCGCCGCGCCCTCGTCGACAAACTCTCGGGCGGTGAGTTCGCGTATATCCACCTCAAGGTAATGTCGCCCGACATCCTTGCGCAGTTCGAGGAAGACCTCTACGAGGCACGCTTTAAGAAAGGACTGATCCTCGACGTCCGCTTCAATGGCGGCGGCAATCTGGAAATGGAGCTGTTGAAGATTCTCAACCAGCATCCCTATATGAATCTGGTGACGGGCGGCCCGAACAGCACCGTCATGCCGCGCCCCTTCCGCGGCTTCAACGGCGCGATGGTGACGATCCAGAACGAGAACTCCGGCAGCAACGCGGAGATGTTCCCCGAAGGCTTCCGCCGGCTCGGACTTGGCAAAGTCGTCGGGACTCCGACGCCAGGCCAGGTCCTTCTCGGGAGTGAATACGAGCTGAGTGACGGCACGCGCCTGCTGCTCGGCCACGGCAGCGTCCACACGCTCGATGGCGTCAATTTGGAGAATCACGGGACTGCTCCGGACGTGCTGATCGACAATCTCCCCGCCGATTACGCCGTCGCTCGGGACGCGCAATTGGAGAAGGCGATTGCGGTGTTGAAGGCGCGCTAAGGTCGCCCGTTCTACCCGCGCTCGAAAGTAGTGGCTCACGATCCACTCCTGCCTTGCGCGATGTCCCCACAACTGCGCGCACGCCATCAGGAACACGCGCCATCGCACCGTCTCCGCCTCGCCGTACGTCTTGGCGAACAGCACCTGCACGTCGCTCCGCCGCGCGTCCATGCGCGCGAGCCACGCCTCCGCCGTCTTCTGATAGTGCGTGCCGTCGAGCACCCACCGATCGCGAATCCGAAGGTGATCCTGAAAGTGCGGCAGCAGATCGTCTCTCGGCATCAAGCCGTCCGTGAAGTCCTTCAAATCGAACGGGTACGCGAACTCGCGAGGCGCGAACACATGCATGAACAGAGTCCCACCCGGATTCGTCCAGCGATGGATCTTCTCCAGCAGCGTCGCGTACTTCCGCATGTGTTCGAACATGTCGCTCGATACTACGCGATCGTACCGCTCCCGCGTGTGGAAGCGATTCATGTCGTCGCAGCGCTGCTCTTCTGTCGCCCAATCCCCGTCACCTTCAGGAGGGAGTACAGAATCAGCGCCGGCGATAGAATCCGCGCTGCCCAACCGCGCTCTTTGTACGCCACCCAGACGTAGTACGCGATGAACCCGCAGTACGCGTCGTAGACCGTTGCCACCGCCTACGGATTCGCCGCGTACCCGTCCCACGCGCCCCAGAGGCTAACCGCCATGCCGGTGCGAATCGCGCCACCGTCATCTGGTCGAAAATCGCGCCGAACAGGAGTTTCAAGCCCAGCTTCAATGCGCCTCCAGCAAGCGCGTCAAATGCGGCGACATCGATTCGAAACTTTCCAGGAACAGTGTACGTTGCGGAGTCTCTCCGTCGATTGCCGGCCTCACTCCGCTGCCGCCCACCCAGAACGCCGTCTTCGCCGGAATCTGCTCGGCGATAAAGTGCAGCGCGCCGCCGAGGTCGGGAACATATCCCGGCGCCACGACGCCCAGCACCAGCCCCTCCGGCTTCAATCGATTCGTGATTCCGACGATCTCGGGCGTTGGCAGATTCGGTCCCAGGTACACCGCCTCCACTCCGGCCGCGACCGCCAGCATCGCCCCGCACAGAATCCCGAACTCGTGCATCTCGCCCGCCGGAGTCGCGAACAGCAGCCGCACCCGCGGCTCGCGCGGATGATACAGGCGCACCAGGCCGCCCAGCAAATTCCGCAGCAGCGCGGAGATCATGTGCTCTTGCGCGACCGTCAGCGTGCCGCCGTACCATCGCTTTCCCACCAGATCGAGCAGCGGATGCACCACCCGGTAAACCAACTCCGGGATCGGCAGCAGCGACGCCAGTACGCCCAGTTCATTGTTCGCCGTCGTGTACTCGTAATTCTCGATCGCCGCCAGCACCGGACGAATCACCGTGTGTTCGGCGGCGATCGCCGGGCCGGCCGTCGTCGCCGGCGGAGTCGCCAGCAGCTCGCGAATCTGTCCATCTTCCAGCTTCGACACCTGCCCGATCGAGTGCCCCGCCAGAGTCGCGTCGCGCAGCAGCATCAGGCGCTGCACCTGCACCGCGCTGTACAGCCGGCCCCGCGGAGTTCGCGCCGGCACCACCGATTTATAGCGTCGTTCCCAGACTCGCAACGCATCAATACCGATACCGGTCAATTTGGAAACCGCCCGGATCGGATAGCCCGCAGGAAGTGGTTCGTTCACTTTTCAAGCCTAACGGTCGGATGGCCGTTCGTCAATGTATTGTCATGGACAAGTGATTGACAACTTGCACGAAATTTCGTGGTTCGGATCATGTCGGCCTGACATCCAACGCTCGAAAGATGATGCTGAGATCGAACGACTATAAGTACGGAGCGGAACTCGCTTTTGGATTGATTCACTTGGGCGCCGTCGCCGCCATTTCGTCCCGTTCTCCGCCACCTGGCTGTTCGCCAGCGCGCTTCGCATGTTCGACGACAAATCGTCAGCATCGAAATCTTCGAGGCCGTCGGCTTCGCGTTCTAAGACGAATTCTTCGGCGCCTGCGCGCGCCCGATGAAAGCATGCTGACCGCGGCGATTGGGTCACGAAACACATCTTCCCCGGCTCCGAACTCGCCAGCCTCTCCGGTGTCTTCGCGAGTCTCGCCCGTGCCACCTCGCTCCCGCACCTCCACGCCGCAGACATGGGCGCGCACTACGCCTGCACCCTCGCCGATTGGGGCGAGCGATTCCATGCCGAAGAGCCCCTGTCGGCGCACTCGGCTTTCGACGAGCTTGCTCCGCACCTGGGACTACTACCTCGCTACCGCGGCGGCGCCTTCGTCGAACGCCACATCAGCGACGTCCAAACGCCTGCTCACCAAGGTCGGCAATCCGCGCCCACTGATGGTAGAATCCTGGCGTCCGCGTCCCGTTCCGAAATTCTCCAAGGTCGATAATGGCAACCCACACGCTTCGCCGCGAGCAATTCATCCCTCGCCCCATCGAGGAAGTTTTCCCGTTTTTCGCCGACGCCCGGAATCTGGAGACCCTCACTCCCCCCTGGCTCAACTTCAAAATCCTCACCCCGAGTCCCATCGACATGCGCGCCGGCGTCCACCTCGATTACCGCCTCAAGTGGCACGGATTGCCCATCTCCTGGAAGACCGAAATCCTCGCCTGGAATCCGCCGCACAGCTTCACCGACGTCCAACTCCGCGGACCGTACGGCCTCTGGCATCACGTCCACACCTTCTTCTCCGACCCGAACGGCAGCCGCATGGTCGACGTCGTCACCTACCGCCTGCCCTTCGGCCCGCTCGGCGATCTCGCGCACGCCACTCTCGTACGACGCGATCTCGAACGCGTCTTCGACTATCGCGCCCGCGTCATCGCGAGCCTCTTCTCTCCGCAGAGTGCCGGCACTCGCCGGTGAAATCCCGGCGTTCGCCGATTTCTCCACGACATCCCGCCCCCTCCGCCCCTACTGTGGATTCATGGAACGACACGAACATGGACTTCACGGATTCCGCGGCAATCCCGGCATCATCCCCGCGCTTGCTGTCATCGGAGTGGGCGTACTCTTCCTCCTCAACAACCTCAATATTTTCTACCTGCACGATATCTGGCGGTTCTGGCCCGTCGCCCTCATTGCCGTCGGCCTCGCCAAACTCGTCGATTCTCAATCCGACAGCGACCGCACCGCCGGTGTCGTCATGACCGTGGTCGGAGCGATCTTCCTCACCAGGAATCTCGGCTTTCTCTTCGTCACCTGGAACGATCTCTGGCCGCTCATCCTGATCGGCGCCGGAGTCCTCATGCTTTGGAATCGTTTCTACACTCCGTCGCCCGTGCCTGCGGGCGCGTCACCGGAAGGGCAGTTCAGTATCCATGCCTTCTTCGGCGGCGCCGAACGGAAGGTCACCACGGACGATTTCCGCGGCGGTACCGCGTCCGCCACCTTCGGCGGCGTCGAACTCAACTTCCGCAAAGCCAGCATGCGCGCGGATTCCGCCGTCGTCAACGTCAGTGCCATCTTCGGCGGAGTCGAAATCAAAGTACCCGCCAATTGGATCGTGATCGCCGAAAGCTCGAGCGTCTTCGGCGGTTTCTCGGACAGCTCCTCGCATCCCGATCCCGACATGCCCGGCGTCAAACGGCTCTACATCCGAGGCTCCGCCATCTTCGGCGGCGTCGATATCAAGAACTGAACTGCGATGCATCCTATTTTTGCGGCGCGAGTCCGCGTCCTGCTCTACCTCGCGGGCTGGATTCCCGTACTCGCGCTCCTCAGTTTCGTTCTCCGGTCGTCGGGAGGCATCACCTGGCTCGACGCCGCCGCGGTCCTCGCGCCGGCCGTGCTTATCTTTGCCTTCGCCTGCCTCTCGCCGTGGCCCATCTGCCGCGTTCGTCCCCTGCGCATCGCCAACATCGTCCCCCTCATCGCCACATGGGCCGGAGCCGCCGCTACGTCCGCTGGGATCTTCGTTACCGCCGCGTGGGCATCCGGCGCGCTGCAGACGCGTCCCGCCCCGCACCTCGATATTCTATTCGCCCTCGGCGTCATCCTCTACCTGCTCTCCGCCGGACTTCACTACGCCGCCCTCGCCGCCGATGCATCCCGCGCCGCCACTCTCGCCGCCGCCGAAGCCAACTCGCTCGCACGCGACGCCGAGCTCTACGCGCTCCGCATGCAGATCAATCCGCACTTCCTCTTCAACAGCCTCCACTCCATCGCCGCGCTCACCACGCAGGACGCCGCCCGCGCCCGCGAAATGTGTCTCCGTCTCTCCGATTTCCTCCGCGGCAGCCTCGCTCTCGCCGACCACAAAGACATTCCGCTCGGCGAGGAACTCGCTCTCGCCCGCGCCTATCTCGACGTCGAACACATCCGCTTCGGCGCCCGCCTTCAGTTTCATGAAGAGATCGGGGCGGCCTGCGATGGATGTCGAATTCCCGCACTCCTGCTCCAGCCGCTGATCGAGAACGCTGTCAAACACGGCATCGCCGGCCTCATCGAAGGAGGTTCGATCCGCCTCGCCGCCTCTCGCTCCGGCGACGTGGTCCACATCGCGATCGAGAATCCGTACGACCCCGAATCTATCTCCCCCACCCGCCTCGGCGTCGGCCTCCCGCAAGTCCGCCGCCGCATGCAAGTCCGCTACGGCGATGCCGCAACTCTCTCGATCGATGCAAGAGATTCGACCCACCGGGTAACTCTAACCTTCCCCTGC
>JAOAPT010000812.1 GCA_025463045.1 Candidatus Solibacter sp. | reverse complement strand
GGTTCGAAGGCCTCGGCGCGGGCCGGCACGTCTTCCTGATTCATGTGACGGGAGAAAGCCGGCGCGAGGCGCAAGGAACGTTCGTGGACCTGGACGCGCTCGCAGTGAAGTGAGTCGCCGCCGCGCGATTGACGGCGTCGAGAGAGCAATCCGGGCCGCGACCGTCACTCGTACTTTGGCGAGCGAGGGAGCGGTCGTCGGTGAAGAGAGCCACCGCTCGTTCACGTGCGCGGCTCCGATTGGGGCTCGGTTCTTCATCGCCTTTGGTGCGCCGCAGGCCCATGGCGCTCTGGTGAAGCACGCACTCCAATCCGAGCCGCAACCGCTCCCTCACGAGCCGCGAGAGGTTAGCACCCTGGAAATTCAGATCCCTGTCAGAGCCGCGACCGTTAGGAGCAACTCTCACGATCGCCGGCGCTCGGCGCTCCCTCATGGGTCGCGGCTCCGATTGCGGCTCGCGCGTATCGCAGCTGGCGCTCCCATAGCAACAGGCGACAAACAACGATCACCCGTCCCACTTACAATGATGAATACAGCGTGCAGTCCTCAAATCAGCCTGCAGTCACCGACTCCGCCGTCCGGCAGCAACTGGAAAAGATCCTGGCACACCGGCTTTTCTCGCGCTCCGGACGCATGGCGCGATTTCTGCGTCTCGCGGTGGAGCACGCGCTGGCCGGCCATGCCGGCGATCTCAAGGAGTACCTCATCGGCGTCGAAGTCTTCGATCGCAAGGCCTCGTACGATCCGCGCGTCGACCCGATTGTGCGCGTCGAGGCGCGTCGACTCCGCGCCAAACTCAAAGCGTATTACGAAGGCGACGGCAGCGCGGATCCGGTGCTCATCGAATTCCTCTCGGGCACGTACGCCCCGCGCCTGACGACCCGTGACAGTCCCGCGCCCGCACACCCACCGGTCCACGGAACTACCGTCGCGGTGCTGCCCTTCGCCGATCTCGGGCTCAAACCGCAGAACCAGTACTTCAGCGACGGACTGACCGAGGAGTTGATTCACGCGCTCACCAAAGTCCCGCGTCTCCGCGTCGTGGCGTGGAACACCGCGGCCCAATTGCGCGACCGCCAGGACGACGTCCGCTCCCTGCGCGAGCAACTGCAGGTGGACGCGGTGCTCACCGGAAGCGTGCGGATCGCGGGCGGCAGCCTGCGCGTCCGCGCACAGTTGATCGACACGGCGTCCGGCGTGTACCTGTGGTCGGAGACGTTCGACCGCCACATGCAGGACGTGTTCTCGATTCAGGAGGAGATCGCGCTGGCGATCGTGCGTACGCTGCGGGTGCAACTTACCGGAGAAGGCGAAAGCCCGGTGCTGGCGCGCGGACGCAGCACGATCGGCGCGTACGATTATTACCTGAAGGGACGCTACTACTGGCATCGGCGCTCGCCGGAAGATCTGCGGCGGTCCGTGGAATACTTCGAAGCGGCGATCGCCGCGGACCACACCTACGCGCCGGCGCTTGCCGGCCTGGCGGATGCCTTCACGCTGCTGGTGGATTACGGCCTGCTGCATCCCGCCGAAGGAATGCCGAAGGCGAAGGCGGCGGCGGAGCGCGCCATCGAGCTGGACCCGGGACAGGCCGAGGCGTACGCGTCACTCGCGCTGATCCGCTCGCTCTACGACTGGGAGTGGGAAGAAGCGCTCGGTTTGTACCGGCGCGCGATCGAGCTGAATCCCGGCTACGCAACGGCGCACAATTGGTTGGGACTGGACTGGTACGCGTTGAACGGACGCTTCGATAAGGCCATGGCGCACATGGAAATCGCGCTCCAACTCGATCCGCTCTCCGGGATCATTCGCGAAGGCGCGGCGTTCGTTCACTTCCTCGCGGGACGCCAGCAGGAGGCGGTTCGCGGATATCTGGGGATTATTCAGGACGACCCCACGTTCTACAAAGCGTACACCTCGCTCGGCCGCGCCTATGCGCACGAAGGCAAGTATTTGGACGCCATCCGCATGCTCGAGAAAGGACGGACGCTGGCGGGGAATGTGCCGAATATCCTGGCCGCGATCGGGCAGGTCTACGCTTGCGGCGGACAGCAGGAGAGAGCGCGCGAAATCCTGGGCGAACTCGAACAGATGCGCGCGCAGTCGCACGTGCCATCGACCGCCTTTGCGGTGATTCACCTGGGACTGGGCGAGACGGCGCGCGCGCTCGACTGGCTGGAGATCGCGTGCCGGCAGCACGAGTCTCCGCTGACATCGATCAAGGTGCATCCGATCTACGCTGCGCTGCGCGGTGAGCCGCGGTTTCAGGAAATTCTTCGGCAACTGCGCTTCGCCGGTTGAACGTGGCTAGCCCGCTGGGGCGATCGCCAGCAACTCCTTAAACACGGCGCCGAGGCGCAGAAACTGGTCCAGGTTCGAGGGCTTTTGCAGGAAGCGCATGGCCCCCAACGAGGTGCTGGCGAGGCGATCACGCGGCGAATCGGATGACGTGAGAACCGCCACCGGTACGCTCATCAGACTGGCGGATTGCCGAAGGCGTTGCAGAATCTCGAGACCGCCGTGTCGCGGTAGATTGAGATCGAGGATAATCAGTTTGAGTTCCGTCTCGGCCAGCAACTCCTGTTGCTCGATGATGCGCAGAACTTCTCCCCCCTCGACGGCCACTTGCAAGGGCAGGCCAATCCCGTGCTCCTGGAGAGCAATGCGGATGAGGTACACGTCCGCGGGATTGTCCTCCCCGATCAGGATCTGTGGCACTCCCGTCGCTTGATGCTGTGATTTGGAAGACACTTCTGCCTACATTGTGCAAATTCTTCCTCTCGGAGAGTGCAGATTCTGTCCGTCCTTCCGGGATTCGTTGTCGCTAATCGAGTCAAAACAGCACATTGGTCCCCAAAACGATCGAGCGCCTTCCGCTAAACCCTTGACCCGCGCACGACCTGCTTTGCGTGAGCTTTTTCACCAACATTTGGCGGCAAAATGGCGGACGACGTGCAAAGTCTGCACACGTGCAATCAGAAACTATGCAAAATGAAATATTGGCACGGTACACTAGCAGTCTGGAGGGAAAAGTAGTGCCCGCCAATATTCTGGTAGTTGAGGACGATGCGCAGCAGAGGTCCGATCTGGCAGAAATCGTCCGGTCCTTGGGGTATCAGGTAACAACAGCGGCCGATGGTCTGGAAGCGCTCAGCAAACTGGCAACCATGCCGGCAAGCGCGATTCTAACCGACCTCGTGATGCCGCGGATGGACGGGGTGGCGCTGCTGAAGGAATTGGCGGTCCGCGGCGACCGGACTCCTACCGTAGTACTCACCGGCTTCGGCAGCGTGGATCAGGCGATTTCGTTTGTCCACGATTTGAAGGCCTTCTGGTTTCTGGAAAAACCGCTACAGCCGGGAGTCGTCAGAACGCTGCTGGAGCGGGCAATCCAGCAGAACGAATTGGTCAAGGAAGCCGAGCGGCTTCACTCACAATTGAGTTACCAGGGAATCCTGGGCGATCTGGTCGGCGATTCGGCGTGCATGAAAGAGGTGTTCTCGATCATCCGCCAGGTGGCGCCCACCTCGGCGTCGGTACTGATCAGCGGAGAGAGCGGCACCGGGAAGGAACTGGTGGCTCGTGCGATTCACACGCTGAGTTCGCGGAGTGCTGGCCCGTTCGTCGCGGTGAATTGCGCTGCGCTGCCGGAAAGTCTGATGGAAAGCGAGCTTTTCGGCCACGAAAAGGGGGCGTTCACGGGTGCGGTAGAGCGTCGCGCCGGCTGTTTCGAACAGGCGCAGAACGGCACGCTTCTGCTCGACGAGATCGGCGACATGCCGATCGGCACGCAGGCCAAGCTGCTGCGCGTGATCGAGGAATCGAAGGTGCGGCGGTTGGGTGCAACGAAGGACATCCCGATCGCGGTGCGGGTGCTGGCGGCGACCAACCGCGCACCGGAAGCCGCGGTGCAGAACAAGCTGCTTCGCGAGGATCTGTATTACCGTCTGAACGTGTTCCACATTTCGCTGCCGCCGCTGCGCGACCGCAAGCAGGATATTCCGTCGATCGCCACGGCAATGATTCGCGACCTGAACCGAAAGCACGGATGCCGGGTCACGCATCTGAATCAGGACGTGCTGGCGTACTTCGCTGCCGGTTCGTGGCCCGGCAATGTGCGTGAATTGCGAAACCAGGTGGAGCGCGCCGTAATTATGGCGGGCGAGGGCGAGATTCAGCTTCGCCATCTGCCCGGCATGGCAACTCCGCCGAAACCCGCGGTTGCCGCCGAAGCTTCAGCAGCGCCGCCGGTCAAGCAGGAGGGCGTACTGCAGATGCCCGTCGGTCTGAAGATGAGCGAGGTCGAAGAGAATTATCTGCGTCTCACGCTGAAGCATACGGGTAATAACAAGAAGCGCGCCGCCGAACTCCTCGGACTTTGCCTGCGCACGCTGCACAATAAGCTGCAGTCTTATGAATCGGGTAAGGCCAAGACTGCGGTGGCGGCGACCGATGGCGTCGCGGATTAGCACGCTCTCCGCAAAAGAACACACCATTCCAAGCCGCGCGTCAGCAAGCGGTTGCCGCCCAACTACGCGATGGCTTCCCTGAAAATGACGCGCCAGGAAGCGATCATCAATTTCATCCCTCGTTGTGGCCCCGAACGGAGCCATGAAGAACTCCGTTAGAAGAACGCCCTCCAATCCGAGCCGCGACGGTTACGGAGCGGTGGTCACGCGACCACC
>JAOAPT010000810.1 GCA_025463045.1 Candidatus Solibacter sp. | reverse complement strand
CCTCTACAAGAAAGCCAAGGAGCTGATCAAGCAGGGAATGGTAGGCGATGTCCACTTCGTGCGCGCCTTCTGGTATCGCAACGGACTGCCCAACGAACCTTCCTGGCGCTACGTGATTCCACCCGAGGCGAACCCGCAGAATACGGATTGGAATCGCTTCTTGGGCACCGCGCCGAAGCGGCCGTGGGACGCGCATCGCTACTTCCAGTGGCGGCTGTACTGGGATTACTCGGGCGGCATCTCGACCGATCTGCTGGTGCACCAGACGGACATCGTGAATTTCATGCTCGATAAGACCATCCCGAAATCCTGCATGGCGAGCGGCGGCATCTACCGCTGGACCGACCAGACCGACGATCGCGATGTACCGGATACCCTGAGCGCCGTTTACGATTACGACAAAATGCAGCTCAACTACAGCTGCTATCTGGGCAACGAGTACTTCGGGTTTGGCGAAGAGATCTGCGGCAACGAAGGCACGCTCCGCGTGATGAACCGGCAGGACCTGTATTTCGAACCGGAAAGCTACAATGCGCGGCGCTCGGACAGGCCGAATCGCGCACCGGATGCGATTAAGGCACGCGCCGCCATCCACATCAATGGCGTTCAGGAGTACAAGGAATCCGACGGCGCCATCAACCACTTCCGCAACTTCATCCAGGCCGTGCTCGGCAAAGAGCAGGTGATCGCGCCGCCGCCGGTAGGGCAGCAGGCGGCGATCGGCGGCCACATGGCCACGCTTTCGTTCAAGAACCAGAAGAAGGCGCTGTGGGACGAGAGCACGCAAAAGGTCCGTTTCGCGTAGGCGCGACGGTAGAGGATGGCTGCCGTTGCCACAGCGCCCGCGGGGACTTCTCCCCGATGGATCGTCAGTCGCAGTGTAGACCTGAGTCTCATCATCGGCTCTGTCGTGGCGGGGTATATTTACCTCGGGCTCTACACTGCGCTGCACGTTAAGATCACGCTGCTGTGGTGGTTCTGGAGCGTGGGCTTCGACGGCACGCACATCTTCGCGACGGCCAGCCGCACGTACTTCGACAAGGAAGCTCGCGCGCGCGATCCGAAGCTGTTATACGGAAGCTTGCTGGTGTTTTTCTCACTCGGTCCGCTGATGGTGCTGGCCGGGCAGAAAGGTCTGCTCGCGCTGCTGGTGGGGGTCTGGGCGTATTACCACGTGATCCGGCAGCACTACGGATTTCTAGTGCTCTACAAGGTGAAGAATCGCGATCTGCTGCCGCTCGATAACACGCTGGATCGCGTGTTTCTCGGCGTGATGATGGTATTCCCACCGTTCCATCGATTCTTCATTCATCATCCGGAGGAGCTCGGAATCAAGCTCGCGTTTCCGCAATACGAGCCGGTACTCTGGGCGATCGTCAGCATCACGGCTGCGGTGTGGCTGGCGCGCCAGGTCGGGCGATTTCGAAACGACGTGCCGAAGTATCTCCTGCTCGCGGCGATCATCCCATTGCACTGGCTGACGTTCGCGTATATGAGTTGGCAGGCGGCGGTGCCGACGGTGACGATCGTGCACAACCTGCAGTATCACGCGCTGGTGTGGTTCCACAATCGGAATCGCTATGGCGCGGGCCGGGTGCTCAGCAGGAGTCTCGTTGCTTATGTGGCGACGGCGCTGGTCTTCAGCGCGTTGTATCGGATCCCGGGCTTTCAATTGGGGCAGGTGTCGGACCTCGCGTTCGGCTTCTTCTGCGGGTTCGGCTTGACGCACTATTATCTCGACAGCCGTATCTGGCGCGTCCGGCACGATCCAGGATTGCGGCAGGCGCTGCAGTTGGGGTGAGCTTGCTGAATTCCTCAGGTGGCATGGGCCAATAGTACCGGACCCCTACGGCGTGGGCTTCAAGATAGCGTATGAAGTAAGACAAGCGAAGAGTTTAATTTTACTTACATTGGCGCCGATTGCTTGTACGTTGCATGGCTCCCGGGTAGAATACTGACTTAGTCGCGTCGGGAGCGATTCGTCTCAGTTCACACCCCGCCTGCTTCCGGTTCTCACGAAACCGCCGCGACCAGCAACCCACCCCGCCGCCAGCTCGAAGTTCGTGCGGATCTATGCGCGCGTGGGTGTTTTTCGCTCTATCAGATCAGCATCGGGAGAACCTTTATGAAGTCCTACGCTCTTCGTGTATCCATACTTTTTGCAGGCGTGATCTGCGCAGCCTCGACGCTGCCGGCCCAATCCGCGGCAGTAACTACTTACGTTTCCGGTCCGAATAATTGCACGACTGCCGCCGGCTATTCGAGTTATCCCTTCTGCACGATCCCTGGCGAGATCCCGCTCGGCGGGTTTGCGGTCCCCGGGGTTGGCGGCACTTATATCGATCCGAATTTCGGCGCGACAGTGCGGGTCATGACGGGATCGCCATATATTCATCCGTACTCGCTGCCTTCTCCGATCAGCGCGAACAACAAGTATCTTCACGTGCTGCAACGCGATTCGTTCCGCAGCACGATGCTCAATCTGACGACCGGCGCGATCGCGTACGACGGCGTGCCGTTCTCCAATCCCGCGCACGTGTGGGACGCGACCAACGACGATGTCTATTACCGCATCGTGGGCACACAGATCATCAAACACACGCTTTCCACCAACACCGATGCCGTGGTGGTGAACTACGCAGGACGTTTCTCCAACATCAATTCCGGCGGCAGCAGCGAGAGCTCGAAGGACAACTGGCTCTCTTTCTGGGCGGCGACGGAACACAACGTATGCGCGGTGAACCTGAATACGGCGCAGACCTATTGCGCCGACTATCTGGCGGCAAACCCGAACAACCGCGTGGGTTGGAGTTTCATCGATTACTCAATGATCACGAAGGGCGTCGACAGCGCCACAGGTAAACGCTACGTCTTCCTGATGGCCGATCCGGCGCTGGGTGCCTACAGCGTCAATCTGTCCACCGGCAAGCTCGATTTCGAATACCGCGGACCGGAGCTGCTCGATGTCTCGCAGGGCAATCACGATGGCGTTTGCGACGCCGGCGAGTACTGCCTGGGAGCGCCCCATGCCGACATGATGGAAGATACCGATGGCAAGCAATACATGGTCACGCCGAAGGGCAGCCAGAACCCGTGCGAACTCGACCTGGTCACGTATGCGATCTCGAAGGGCAGCCGCCTGACCGACCTGGAGTCCACCGGCGGCGGCCGTCACCGCGTGATGAATCTGGCCAACTGCGGCACGACGTGGCCCTCGTATCACATCGGCTGCGCGAAGAATGCGCCGTACTGCGTGATCTCGATTTACGAAGAGCCCCTGCGCAATCCGGCCGTCCGCACTACACCATTCCCGCAGGACCCGCATCGCAGCCAGATCATGGTGATGCGCGGCAACGGTCTCGAAGTGCGCTTCCTGGCGATGACGCGCACCGTGCTCTTTAGCGACGATCCCTACTGGCCGCAGTCGCGCGCGGCAATCTCCAACGACGGCGCGTGGGTCGTCTTCGATTCGAACTTTGGCGTGGATAACGGTGAGCGCGTCAACCTGATGGCAACCGGATTCAATTCGACGACGACCACTCCGCCACCTCCACCGCCTACACCCACACCAACGGTCGTCTCGCTGTACTCCGGTGCGGCGAGTCCCAGCGAGACGTGGTACCCGGATGCGAGCCCTGTCACGCTGGGTCTGAGATTCCGCAGCGATGTGGCCGCCACCGTGAAGGGAGTACGGTTCTGGAAGGGCGCGGCGGGCAATAGCGGCACCCACATCGGCCTGCTTT
>JAOAPT010000775.1 GCA_025463045.1 Candidatus Solibacter sp. | reverse complement strand
GGCATCGTGCTTTGCGAGATTCAGCAGAACTCCGACGTGACGTATCGACTTTGGGACTACGGCCGGCCGCGCGAGATCCACGTGGAGAAGGCTGTACCGATCACCGATCTCGGCGTCCATCCGGGAGCGTCGCGGCCGCTGGCCGTCGACGAGGGCATGCAGGAGTTGGTGCGCTGCAAGCATTTCGTGACGGAGCTTGTGAGCCTCACGGCGTGCGCTTCGTTCACGCCCGCGCCTGAAAAATCGCAGCTCTGGATTTGTCTCGATGGGCTCGGTGCGATCGGCGAAGAAAGTTATCAGCCGGGCGAAGTGTGGCTGCTGCCGGAATCCGGCGGACAGCCGCAGATCGTTCCCGACTACGACTCGCGCTTCCTGCGAACGTGGGTTCCGTAGTCGATCCGGGCTGCGACCTCCAAGGGACGGGTGGCCTTCTTCAGCGACCACCGCTCCGTAACCGTCGCGGCTCGGATGGGGCTCAGCCTTTCATGAAGTTCTAAAGGTCCGGCCAATCGGTTGGCCGGGTTTGAATGTAAACAAAGGCTTTAGGTCGAAAATCTCGGCCAATCGTTGGCCGGGACTTCAGGCGACGGTGATCGAAGTCGCTTCCACTACAGGGAAATCGCAGGCCTTCCAGGCGTCATAGCCGCCGATCACGTTCATCACATTTTTGAAGCCTTCGCGCTTCAAAAGGCTCGACGCAATGGAACTGCGATAGCCGGATTTACAGTGCACCGCCACGGGCTGCTCGCGGTCCAGGCCGTCGAGGCTTTCGGTCAGCTTGGGCAGCGGCTTGAACACAGCCTCCGCGATATGGCCCTGCTGCCACTCGCCGGGCTGGCGCACGTCGACCACTTGGATGTTGGCGATCTCGCGGCGGAGATCCTGCACGGTGAGTTGCGGCACCTGTTCGACAGGCAGGCCCTCGCGGAACCACGCCGTCATGCCGTCGTCGAGATAGCCCGCGACATTTTCGAGACCGACGCGCGCCAGGCGCGTGCGCGCCTCAAGCATGGCATCGCGATCTTCGGCGACGAGCACGAGCTGGTGGTCGAGACCGATAATCCGCCCGGCCCATGATGCGAACTGGCCGGCGAGCGCGATGTGAATAGCGCCCGGAATGTGCGCGCCGCCGAACTGTCCGGAGGGACGCGTGTCGAGCACCAGCACGCCCTCTTGCTGGAGCGCGAGCACGTCTTTCGCGAGCAGTGCGTCGGGGATCGGAAGGTCGGCGAGCGGCGTCGGGCCGGAGCGATTCAGTTCCGCATCGAGCGCGAAATAGCCGGGGCGCTCGGGGAGTTCGGCGGTCAGCAGCTGTACGAATTCTTCTTTCGATTTCGCCTGCAATGCGAAGTTGCTGGTGCGCTGCTGGCCGATGGTGGAACTGCGCTCCGCGCTCATCTGGCGTCCGCACAGCGAGCCAGCTCCGTGCGCGGGATACACCTCGACCTCATCGGCCAGTGTGAGGAGCTTGGTTTGCAGGCTCTCGTAGAGCATCCCGGCGAGTTGCTGCGGCGTGTGATTCGGCGCGAGATCGGGACGGCCGACATCGCCGATGAAGAGCGTATCGCCGGTGAGCACCGCGTAAGGCTCAGGCGAGCGTTCGGTATCGGTGACGAGGATCGAGATGCTTTCGAGAGTGTGCCCGGGCGTCTCGAGAAAGCGCAGGATGCAGTTGCCGAAGCGGATCTCGTCGCCATCGCGCACCGGCACGTGGGGGAAGGTGGCGCCTGCCCGCGCGCCGAGGTAGATGGCGGCACCGGTCATGGATGCGAGTTCCTGGTGGCCGGAAATGAAGTCCGCGTGCAGGTGAGTTTCGATGACGTGAGCGATGCGTAGGCCATGCTTGACGGCGTCCTCGATGTAGATGCCGACGTCGCGCTGAGGATCGATGACGGCCGCGATTCCGCCCGCGCCAATCACATAGGACGCGTGAGAAAGGCATCCCAGATAGAACTGTTGAAAGTACATGTGCGCCCCTCGCAGGGTCTATTGTGTGCTCCGGGCTGAAGACTGTCAAGGTGATGTATCATGCGGATTGGCCAAACAAAATCCTATTTCCCCCGCGCCCGCGGGAGAGGCGCGCCGTCATCTGCCGTTGTTGCTGCTGCTGTTTGCGGGCAGCGGCTGTTCCGCGCTGATTTATGAAATCGTCTGGTACCAGTTGCTGCAACTGGTGATCGGTTCCAGCGCGGTTTCGCTGGGTGTGCTGCTCGCGACCTTCATGGGCGGACTCTGCCTCGGCAGCCTGCTGCTGCCGCGATTGAAGGCCGCCGGACAACATCCGCTGCGCGTCTACGGCAAGATCGAATTCGGCATCGCGGCGTGCGGAATCCTGGTGCTTTTTCTGATGCCGCTGGTGGACTCGGTCTACACGTCCGCCGTGGGGCACGGACTGCCCGCGATTCTGCTTCGCGCGGTGGTCTGCGCGCTCTGTCTGCTGCCGCCGACGTTCCTGATGGGCGCGTCGCTGCCCGCGGCGTCGCGGTGGATCAAGGCGTCGCCCGAAGGCGTGTCGTGGCTCGGGCTGTTGTACGGTGCGAATACAGTGGGCGCCGTGATGGGCTGTCTGCTGGCCGGCTTCTACCTGCTGCGCGTGTTTGATATGGCTACCGCCACGTTCGCCGCGGCGGCGATCAACGTGGCGGTCGGGCTGGTCAGCTTCTCGCTTGCGAAGCGTGCGCCCGAGTATCCGCCGTCGAACGATTCGAAGGTGGTGATCGCGGCCGGGGCGTGGCCCGTGTACGTGACGATCGGGCTCTCCGGCGCGACGGCACTTGCGGCGGAAGTGATCTGGACGCGCCTGCTCGGCCTGATGCTGGGCGCGACGGTGTATACGTTCTCGATCATCCTCGCAGTGTTCCTGGTGGGACTCGGGATCGGCAGCACGGGCGGGTCGATGATAGCGCGCACGGCGAAAAATCCGAAGGCGCTGCTCGGATGGAGTCAGATGCTGCTCGCGGGAGCGGTCGCGTGGACCGCGTACATGCTGGCCGACTCGCTGCCATATTGGCCCATCAATCCGCTGCTTTCGACGAGCCCGTGGTACACATTCCAGATCGATATGGTGCGCTGCATCTGGGCGCTGCTGCCGGCCGCGCTGTTGTGGGGCGCGAGCTTTCCTCTGGCACTAGCCGCAGCGGCGAGCGAAGAGAACGACCCTGGACGACTGGTGGGCGGAATCTACGCGGCGAATACCGGCGGCGCGATTCTGGGCGCGCTGGCGACGAGCCTGATCCTGGTGCCTTCGATCGGCACCGGGCCGAGCCAGAGCTTTCTGATCGCACTTTGCGGCGTCAGCGGACTACTGATGCTCGTGCCGCTGCTGCGGCCCTTCCGACTATCGAATGCATTGGCGGTGGGCGCGGCTGCGGTCGCGGCGGTGCTGCTGATGCAGAGCGTCTCGCCGGTTCCCGGAATGCTGATCGCGTACGGGCGGCGGATGATGACGTCGATGGGGCGCTCGAAGGTGCTATATACGGGCGAGGGCATCAACTCCTCGATCGCGATTACGGAATGGGACGACGGCGCGGTGCAGTTCCACGTCAGCGGGAAGGTGGAGGCGTCGACGGAATCCTACGACATGCGGCTGCAGCGAATGCTCGGTCACCTGCCGGCGCTCACGCATAAGGATCCGAAATCGGTGCTGATCGTCGGCTTCGGCGCGGGGGTGACGGCCGGTTCGTTCGTGGTGCACCCTTCGATCCAGCGGATCGTGATCTGCGAGATGGAGCCCCTGATTCCGCCGACCGCGACCAAGTATTTCGGCAGACAGAATTACTTTGTGGTGAACGACCGGCGTACGCAGGTGATCTACGACGATGCGCGCCACTTCGTG
>JAOAPT010000769.1 GCA_025463045.1 Candidatus Solibacter sp. | reverse complement strand
CAGCCGAAGCGGGCCCTTCTTCGCGTCCAGCGGCTTACCGTCCAGGCGGTCGGCCACAACGGCGCGTGCGGCGGTGAACGCGGGGTCGAACTCGGGTAGTGCGAAGAGGACGCGATAGCCATCGTGGGCAGAGAAGATTGCGTACTTTACGAGTTGGCCTTTGCGCAGTTGCTGCCCGAGCGGCTGGCCGGCCTTCTTGAGAAGTTCGTAGACCGGAACGCCTTCGAAGGTCGGCCCTTTCACGTTGACCTTTGTGTGAGGCAGCGCGGCAAACTCGGCAAGCGTGAACTGCACGGCGGAACGCAGACGCCGTCGCGGGTCGTGACGCCATCGATCGTCAGCGCAGGATCGGCGGCATGCATCAGAGCTGCGGAGAAGAGTGCGAAAGCGATGCGGTGCATGGAATGATTCTAGCTGGTGCGGGGAATATTGACCTCTATACGGCGTTGCCGTATAGTTGAGGAGTGATCGCTGAAATCGTGAGCCTCTCGGGATATGAGTCTCACGTGACGAAGCTCTTGGACGAAGATGAGCGCATGGCAATGGAGTTCTACATCGCATCCACAGCGGAAGATCATCCCGTCATCCCGGGTGCCGGCGGTTTTCGTAAGGCTCGATGGGCTCGATCCGGCAAGGGGAAGAGCGGCGGTTTTCGCGTGATCTATTATTTTGTAGCAGAACCGGGACGGATTTATATGGCTTCGATCTACGCAAAGTCCCGTATGGAAACGCTGTCGGCGGCGGATCAGAATTCGCTAGCCAAACTTGCCGCTCAAATCAAGCGAGCATTGAAGGGAGGACGATAAGCATGGGTGTGCGCACTTTGAGCACGGTGGCCAAGAAACGGACCAAGCTAGGTATCGCACTCGAGCACAGCGCCAAGGAAATTCTGGCACACACGAAGGGCGATCTGAAGCTGCCTACGCGCCGAATAGTGTTGCCGGACGCAGTGGACGTGAAGCGCATACGGACACGGGCCCGCATGTCGCAAGCGGAGTTTGCGCGAGCGTTTTGTATCAATCCGAGAACGTTGCAGGAATGGGAGCAGGGACGACGGAAGCCTGACGCAACGACGCGCGCCTACCTCGCGGTGATCGCGAAAAATCGCGAGGCGGTATTGGAAGCGCTTGCGTCTTGATATTGCAGTAAGCAAGGCGGTCGTCACGTGGAACAGGCTGAAGACAAGGAATGTGGGCGCCATTGGCCCACGAAGTTGCTTTCTTCGCTTGGCGAGGACGGCGAGGCCCTTACCGAATCTGCTACGATGCGAGACTATGAAAGCCCTGAGACTCGCTTCGTTTTTTGTGCTTCCGTTGCTGCTCCTCGCGCAGGCGCCCGACCTCTTGAAGGAGCTACGATTCCGGCAAGTGGGGCCATTCCGCGGGGGCAGGTCCGTGGCTGTGACCGGGGTCGCCTCGCAGCCGGACGTTTACTATTTCGGTGCGGTCGGTGGCGGTGTGTTCAAGACGACCGACAGCGGACTCTCGTGGATTCCGGTATCGGACGGCCAGTTCAAAACGGGATCGGTGGGTGCGATCGCAGTCGCGGATTCCGATCCGAACGTGGTGTACGCGGGGATGGGCGAGGCGTGCGTGCGCGGCAATGCAACGCACGGCGATGGCGTCTACAAGTCCGTCGACGCAGGACGGACGTGGCGGAACGTCGGGCTGCAGGATAGCTATCACATCGGCGCGGTGCGCATTCATCCGAAGAACGCCGACATCGTTTATGTCGCGGCACTCGGGCACCTGTGGGGGCCGAACGAAATGCGCGGCGTCTACCGCACGATGGATGGCGGCGCGACGTGGAAGCAGGTGCTGAAGCGCAACAACAACACGGGCGCCGTCGATCTCGCGATGGATCCGAGCAATCCGCGGGTGATCTACGCGAGCTTCTGGGAGATCAGCCGCAAGCCGTGGCGCATGGATAGCGGCGGTCCGGGCAGCGGGCTCTTCAAGAGCACGGATGGCGGCGATACGTGGGCCGAAATTTCGCGTGCGCCCGGGTTGCCGCGCGGTGTGATAGGACGTATCGGCGTGACGATTTCGCCAGCGAATCCCGAGCGCGTTTGGGCGCTGGTGGAGGCGGAGGATGGCGGGCTGTTCCGCTCCGATAACGGCGGGCGGATGTGGACGCGCGTCAACGAGCAGAATATCCTGCGGCAGCGTGCATGGTATTACGCGCATATCTTCGCCGACCCGCAGAACGCCGACACGATTTACGCGTTGAATGTCGGCATGCACAAGTCGATCGACGGAGGGCGTACGTTCAGCAACATGAACCCGCCACACGGCGACAATCACGGGCTGTGGATCGCGCCCAACGATCCGAAGCGGATGATTCAGAGCAATGATGGCGGCGCGACGATCACCCGCGACGGCGGCCGCACCTGGACCACGGTGGACAATCAGCCGACCGCGCAGTTCTATCGCGTGGCGCTCGATCAGGATTTCCCGTATCACATTTACGGCGCGCAGCAGGACAACTCGACGGTACGGATCGCGAGCCGCACGCCGGGCTTTGGAATCACGCAGGCGGACTGGTACGACGTGGGCGGCGGCGAGAGCGGCTGGATTGCGCCCGATCCGCGCAATTCGCAGATCGTGTATGCGGGTTCGTACGATGGATTGATTACGCGCCAGGACAAGCGCACCGGGCAATCGCGAAATCTGAATGCGTGGCCGGACAACACGATGGGCTATGGCGTGGAGGCGATGAAATATCGCTTCCAGTGGAGCTTCCCAATCGTATTTTCGCCGCACGATCCGAAGGCACTCTACATCGGCTCGAACGTGGTGCACCGGACGACGAACGAGGGCCAGAACTGGGAGGTGATCTCGCCGGACCTGACGCGCAACGACAAATCCAAGATGGGAACGTCGGGCGGTCCAATCACGCAGGACAACACGAGCGTGGAGTACTACTGCACGATCTTCACGATCATGGAATCGCCGGTGACGAAGGGCGTCATTTGGACGGGCTCCGACGATGGCCTGGTGCACGTGACGCGCGACGGCGGGAAGAAGTGGGACAACGTAACGCCGCCCGGGATGCCGGAGTGGATCCGGATCAACTCGATCGACGCGTCTTCGCATGAGGCGGGTACGGCGTACGTCGCGGCGACGAACTATCAGATGGACGATTTCCGCCCGTACCTATACAAGACGACAGATTACGGGAAGACATGGAAAAAGATTGTGAACGGGATTCCGGAGAACGCCTTCACACGCGTGGTGCGCGAAGATCCTAACCGCAAGGGGATGCTGGTGGCGGGTACGGAAATCGGGCTGTTCGTCTCGTTCGACGATGGTGAGAACTGGCGATCGTTCCAGTTGAATCTGCCGGTGACACCGATCACCGATATGCAGTTCCACAAACGCGAGAAGGAACTCGTGATCGGCACCGAAGGGCGCGCTTTCTGGGTGCTGGACGATGTGCCGATGCTGTACCAGGCGCACGATTTTGTAGGCACGGAAGATGCGAAGCTGTTCCAGCCGAAGGACACGTATCGCTTCGGCGGCGGCGGTCGCGGCGGTGGGGGCGGCGGACGCGGCGGCGGTGCGGCGGTGGGCGAAAATCCTGCGGGCGGAGCGGTGGTGAACTACTGGCTGAAGGCCCGTCCGCAGGGCGAAATGACGATGGAGTTCGTCGATACCGCGGGCAAGGTAGTCAACAAATTCTCGACGCGCGAAGTTCCGCGTCCGCAGGTGGGGCCCGAGGGCGAGGAGGAGAATCCTTTCCGCGGCGCTCCTCCGGCGAGGCTGACGGCGCAGGCGGGGCTGAATCGCTTCGTGTGGAATTTGCGATATCCGGACGCTACGGTGTTTCCCGGAATGATTCTGTGGGCGGGCAGCACCACCGGACCGCGTGTCGCGCCGGGAAAGTATACGGTGCGGTTAACGGTGGATGGGAAGACGCAGCAGCAGGCATTCGAGGTGAAAAAAGACCCGCGTCTCGACACGACGCCCGAGGACTACGCGAAGCAGCTGTCGCTTTCCTTACAGGTGCGCGACAAGCTCAGCGATACCAACGATGCGGTGATTCGGATTCGAGAATTGCGCAAGCAGTTGGACGAGTACGCGAAACGCGATTCGAAGAAGGTGGCGGACGCGGCGAAGGCGCTGACACAGAAGCTGACCGCGGTGGAAGAGGCGCTGTACCAGACGAAGAATCGGGCGAGCGAAGATCCGCTGAACTATCCGATCAAGCTGAACAACAAACTGGCGCATGTGCTGGGTGTGGTGCAGAGCTCCGACGATCAGCCGACGTCGCAATCGTACATGGTCTACGAAGATCTGGCGACGCAGGTGAACGCGGAGCTCAAGAAACTGGATGTGGTGGTGACGACGGATCTCGCCGCGTTCAACAAATTGATTCGCGATGAGAACGTGCCGGCGGTTCAGGCGCCGCCCAAGAAGGCCGGCAGCAATTAAGCTACGGCGGAGGCGGGCTGCTCGAGGTGCGAACGCAGCTCGCCGAGCATTCGGTCGAGCTTTTCGCGTTCGGCAGGAGCGATATCGGCGACGGCAAGCAGGGCGCTGGCGGCATGATAGCCGGTGGCTGCATCTTGATAGTTGCCTCGGCGAACGTCGGCAAGTGAGCGTTTGAGTTGTCTCGCAACCAGGATGCTCAAATCCTGGTCTGTTTTGGCGCGAAGCCGTGCGAGCGCGGTTTTCATCGGTTCCTCCACGAAGTGTCTAAGCTATATAGACGCAACGAGGAGGAATTCCGACCAAATAAAAATAATCAATTAGTAAATGTGGTTACCTTTCACTGCGCCAGGGCGGCTTCGACGGCCTTCACAAGATCGGCTGATTCGGGTGTGACGGCCGACTCGAAGCGATTGATAACATTGCCCTTCTTGTCGACCAGGAACTTCGTAAAGTTCCACTTGATCTCGCCGGCCGTCTTCGGATTGGCGGAGGCGTCGGTTAAATACTGGTAGAGCGGCGCTTTGTCGGCTCCCTTCACGGAAACCTTGCTCATCATAGGAAATGTGACGTTATAGTTGCGGCTGCAAAACGTTTTAATTTCATCATTGGAGCCGGGCTCCTGTCCGCCGAAATTGTTGGCGGGAACGCCGACGAGGACGAGTCCCTTGTCCTTATACTTCTCGTAGAGCTTTTCCAGGCCGGCGTACTGCGGTGTGTAGCCGCACTTGCTGGCGACGTTGACCAGCAGCACGACCTTTCCCTTGAACGTGGAGAGCGGCGTCGCGGCGCCATCGATCGAATTGAGCGTGAAATCGTAAACGCTGGAGGCGCCAAAAGCCATCGCGCCCACAGCCATACCCAGCAGCATCAGTTTCATCATATGTATTAAGGATAGCGCGTCAGTATTTCGCGGTGACTGCCGGGGAAGTTCCCTGCTTGTTGGTTAGAGTCACGCCCACCGAGTCAATGCTTGCGGCGCTCCCCTGCTGAATGGTGAATGGCAGGACCAGCACGAACTGGCTGCCGAAGCGAGCGGACGCCGCGCTTTGAAACCAACTGGTAGCGAGGTCGGTCAGCGGGATATTCAATTGCGTAGTCTGCAGATTGCTGCCCGCGGCCGCGGTCAGTTGCACGGTGGCCTGCGTGAGTTCGCGCGGCGTGGAGTAGCCGGTGATGCGCAGTTCGAATCCACCGGACGTATGCGCGACCTCTACGGCGCGCGCGACCGGAGCGGTGCGAGCAACGTGCAGCGTGCGCTGCGCGGTCGCGGTCACCTCGCCCTTGGGTGATTGCAGGGACAGATCGAGAGTGATTGCGCCCGCGACGGTCCCCGTCTGCAAGGCCATCTGCCCGTTTGAGAAGGCGGCGGTCGTGCTGCCGGCCGGAATCGTGAAATTCACGGTTCGTCCGCCGGTGGCGAACTGGACGGATGCGTCGTCGGCCGGGGCCGCCGCGTCGGGGGCGAAAGTGATGGCGATCTGTCCGGTGAGTTGGAGCGGATAGGGAGTAGCGAGCGAGACGGTAAACGCCGGTTGGTCGGCGGGGTTGGCGGGGTCGGGCAGGTTGTCGATGCTGACCGAAGGCACGGGAGGGACGCTCACGGTAAGCGTGAAGTCGCGCCCTGCCGTCGCACTGCTCGCGTCGGTAACTTGTAGGGTGAACGCAAAAGCGCCGTTCGCGGCCGGTGTTCCCGAGATCGTATTGTTCGAAGGATTGATCGCGAGGCCAGGCGGCAGTGAACCGGACTTGACGGTCCATACATAAGGCGCGAGTCCGCCGGTGGCGCTCAACGGGAAGGAATACGGTACGCCCGCGGTGGCCTGCGGCAAGGACGTGGCCGCGATCGTCAGGTTCGATGTCACGGCGAGCGTGAACTGCTTGGATGCTGTGACGGAATTGCTGTCGGTCACCTGCACGGTGAAGGTAAAGTTTCCCGCGACCACGGGCGTGCCGGAGATGGTTGCGGTCGAGGCGTCGAAGGAAAGGCCGGAGGGAAGACCGCCGGAGGTGATGCTCGACATGTACGGCGCGGTTCCGCCGGTCACCGACAGCGCTTGCGAGTAGGGCGCTCCCGCTGTCGCGGGCGGTAGTGCGGGCGCGGAGGAAATGACCAGCGCCGCGGCCACGGTGAGCGTGAACGGCTTGCTCGCCGTACGTCCGAGGCTGTCGCTGACGTTGACGGTGAATTGGAATGCGCCGGCTACCGACGGCACGCCGGCGAGCGTTCCGTCGGCGGTGTTCAGCGCGATGCCGGCGGGCAGGCCACCGCTGCTAATCGACCAGATGTATGGTGGCCGGCCGCCGGCGGCATTCAGCGATTGCGCGTATTGCAGGCCGACCGTCGCCGAAGGGAGCACGGGCGCGGTCGTGATCAGCAGGCCCGCGGCGGTAGTGATCTGGAACTGCCGCTCGGCGAACGCGGACACCTTGTCGGTGGCGCGCAGCGTGAACGTAAACGAGCCGACGGCGGTAGGTGTCCCGCTGATCACGCCGGTGTTCGGGTCGACCGCAACGCCATCCGGCAGCGCGCCCGTCCTCAGCGACCAAGTGTACGGCGGCGTGCCGCCCGCGGCGCGCAGTTGCTGCGAATAGGGTGCTCCGATCAGGGCGTCGGCCAGAGAACTCGTGTCGATTGAAACCGCCGCATTTACGGTGACGGCGTAACTGACGGTGGCGTTCGTACCTTGGCTGTCGACCACCTGGAGGGAAAAGGTGTAGCTCCCGGGTGTCCTCGCAGTGCCGCGGATGGCGCCGCCGGGATCCAGGGTGAGGCCGGGCGGCAGTGCTCCGGAATTGAGGGACCACGTGAATGGCGGGGAACCTCCGGTCGCGATCAGCGACTGCGTATAGGTGGCGCCGACCGTGGACGCGGGCAGTGCGGCGGTAGTGATCTGGATGGGGCTCGGTTGAATTTGGATCGTGAGCGCCTGAGTAGTTTTCGTGGTCGCGGTGTCCGCGGCCTGCACGGCGAAACCGAAACTCCCGGTAATCGACGGTGTGCCGGAAATCGTGCCGGCGGGTAGGAGCGTGAGCCCTGGGGGAAGCGAGCCGCTGGTGATCGTCCACGTGAATGGCGGAAGTCCGCCGGCGGCAGCGAGAGTTTGTGAGTAGGGTGTACCGACTGTGCCGGGGGGAAGGGAGGTGGTGGTGATCGAGAGCGCGGGTGCGGCGATCATGATCGAGAGTGAGGCGGTGGTGGACGCGGAGGCGCTGTCGGTGAGCTTGACGCTGAAGGTGCTCGATCCGGCGACGGTAGGGGTGCCGGAGATAATGCCGTTTGCGGCGAGAATCAGTCCGGAGGGGAGCGATCCACTGGCGAGCGTCCACGTGTAGGGCGGCGTTCCTCCGGATGCGGCGAGAGTCTGTGAGTAGTGCGTGGCTACGGTGCCGGGAAGAAGGGATGACGTGGTGATCGCGAGCGTCGGTGCGGCGATCGTGATCGAAAGTTGGGCGGTGGCCGAGGCGGAGGCACTGTCGGTTAGCTTGACGGTGAAGGTGCTCGATCCTGGGGCGGTCGGGGTGCCGGAGACGGTGCCGTTTGCGGCGAGGCTTAAGCCGGCGGGAAGCGATCCGCTGGCGAGTGTCCACGTGTAAGGCGGCGTTCCGCCCGATGCGGCGAGAGTCTGTGAGTAGGGCGTGGCGGCGGTCCCGGCGGGCAGTGACGATGTCGTGATTGCGAGCGTCGCGGGCGCAATCGCGATGGAGAGCGTGGCGGTTGCGGACGCGGACGCGCTGTCCGTTGCTTTGACGGTGAAGATGCTCGATCCTGCGGCGGTGGGTGTGCCGGAGATCGTGCCGTTCGCCGCCAGAGTCAATCCCGTGGGGAGCGATCCGCCGGCGAGCGTCCACGTATAGGGCGGCGTTCCGCCGGATGCGGCGAGAGTCTGCGAGTAGGGCGTGGCGACGGTCCCGGCGGGCAGTGATGATGTCGTGATTGCGAGCGTCGCGGGCGCGATCGCGATGGAGAGTTGGGCG
>JAOAPT010000764.1 GCA_025463045.1 Candidatus Solibacter sp. | reverse complement strand
GGCGGACATCGTCGAACTGAATATCCCGACGGGCATGCCGTTGGTGTATGAGTTGGACGATGATCTGAAGCCTTTGAATCGCTACTATCTCGGAGATCCCGAAAAAGTGAAGGCGGCAATGGACGCCGTCGCGGCGCAAGGGAAGAAGAAGTAGGACGGACCTCTGTAGGACGGGGACGAGGCGCAAGCTTCGCCCCCTTTTTTATTTCCGCTTCAACGCCACGATTTCCTCCCTGATCTCAGGCGTCCGCAGTACCTGGTCGTCTCGGACGAAGGTCGTTTCCCCTGATCGACCCCGTCGTCCCCTGTCAGAATCCTCCTCACTCTCCACCGCATCTATATCTTGACATCGAGATATCATGCAAATCGGAATCGATAGCTTTGCGGCGTACTTCCTGGATCAATCCGGCCTGCCCATCACGGCATCCCAGCGCCTGCGCGAGCTCGTGGAAGAGATCGAACATGCCGACCAGGTAGGCCTCGACGCCTTTGGCATCGGCGAGCATCATCGGCGCGAATTCCTCGACTCGGCGCCTACTGTGATTCTCGGAGCGGCGGCGGCGCGGACCAGCCGCATTCGTCTCACGAGCGCGGTCACCGTCCTGAGTTCCGCCGATCCGGTGCGAGTTTTCCAGAATTTCGCGACGCTCGACTTGTTGTCGGCGGGGCGCGCGGAGATGGTGGTCGGGCGCGGATCGTTCGTCGAGTCCTTCCCCCTTTTCGGACTGCGGCTCGAAGACTACGAATCGCTGTTCACGGAGAAGCTCGATCTGCTGCTCAAGATTCGCGACAACGAACACGTGCACTGGTCGGGCAAGCATCGCTCCGCGCTCCACGGCGAGGGCGTCTATCCCAGGCCGCTGCAGAATCCTCTGCCGATCTGGCTCGGGGTCGGCGGCACGCCGGAATCCTTCGTCCGCGCGGGAGTTCTTGGACTGCCGCTGATGGTCGCGATCATCGGCGGCGAGACGCACCGCTTCCGCCCGCTGGTCGATCTCTACCGTGAGGCGGGCAAGCGCGCGGGACACTCGCCCGATCGACTGAAAGTCGGGGTACACGCGCTCGGGTATGTCGCCGAAACATCCCGGCAGGCGGCCGACGATTTCTTCCCCGGCTACGCGCGCACGTTCAGTGAAGCCGGCAAGGAACGCGGCTGGCCGCCGATCACGCGCGCGCACTTTGACGCGCTGCTCACCCCGAAGGGCGCGCTGCTGGTCGGCAATCCGGAAGAGGTTGCGGAGAAGGCCGCGCGCCACAGCGATGCGCTCGGCGGCATCTCGCGGATCAGCTTCCAGGTGAGCGTCGCTGGTCTGCCGCATGCGAAACTGATGCGCACGATCGAGCTGCTCGGCGAGCGGGTCGCGCCCTGCCTACATGTGATATAGCATCACGTAGACAATCACGCCGGTGACGTTTACGAAAAGCCAGATGGGCAGCGTCACTCGCGCGATCTTGCGATGGCGATCGTACTTGGCCGCGAGTCCGCGCCGAAGCGTGATGATCGCGAGCACAGGCACGGCCGCCGCCAGAATCGTGTGCGGAATCAGGATGCTGAAGTAAATCGTGCGCAGCAGCGTGCCTTCATGCCCGAACGGCACCGAGCCGCCGACCAACGTGTGGTACACGAGATAGCACACCAGGAAGAGGCACGACGTGGCGAACGCGGTCAGCATGACGGCCCGGTGCCTGGCGATCTGCTTGCGGCGAATCAGAATGTATGCCCACACCAGCAGCACTGCGGAAATCGCATTCAGGGCCGCGTTGATTTTCGGTAGCAGATGAATCATGATCGCTCGCTTTGCAGTTGCCGGATATCGTGCAGCAGCCGCTTGGGAAAATCGTCGTCGCTCGAAAGGTAGTAGCCGCGGACGCGCCGCTTGCCATCGACCAGCGCGAAGCGCGTGCTGTGGCTCAGGTTGCCATCCACGTTATTCAGCTTGAATGATTTCACGCCGAGGTCGTTGAGGCGCTCCATCTCACCCGTCAGAAAATACCAGCGGGCCGGATCGGCCTGGAAATGTTTGCTGTATTTTTCCAGCACGGGAGGCGTGTCACGCGCGGGATCGACCGTGAACGAGACGAGCTTCACATCCGGACTACCGGCGGTCGAGTTTTGGATGCCGCGCATCTGGTGGCTCATCATCGGGCACGGGCCTTCGCATGTCGTGTAAATGAAATCGGCGACCCATATGTGGCCGTCGAGCGACTTGCTGTCGAACGGCTTGTCGTTCTGCGCGGTGAGTTGGAATTGCGGGACTTCACCCAGAACGTCGAGCGGCTTCGGCTGCGTGCACGCGGCAAGCAGGAGGGCCAGAGCTGCGGCGTTCCTTCTCATGCCGCGCTTCGGGTCGCCTTCTGTGACGCGATCATGCCGCAGAGCAGGAGCAGCGCGATCCCGAACAGCACCGTCACAATCAGACTCTCCGCCGCGCCCGGCCCGGTGTTCGGCAATCGCAGTGTGTAATTCAGCAGCGAAACCGAGTACGTCATCGGATTGGCCCACATCAGCGCCTTCACGGCGCCGTGCGCCGTCGCCATCGGGAACAGCGCGCCCGAGACCATCCACATCGGCACGAGCAGCAGCATCATAATGCCGTGGAACGCCGCCGTCGAATCCATTTTCCATGCGATCGCAAATCCCAACCCGGTGAGCGTGAAGGAAATCAAAAACATCGCCGCAATCACCGGCACGAAGTCCGCAAGCCCGATCCTCACCCCCGCCAGAGGAGCGAATACAAGCAACAGCAGACCCTGTATCCATCCTAGCGTAGCCGACCCCAGAATCTTGCCCAACACAAGACTGGTGCGCGGCGCCGGCGATACCAACATCGACAGCAAGAAACCCTCGCGCCGATCCTCGATGATCGAAATCGTCGAGAAGATCGCGGAAAACATCACGGTCAGCACGAGCGTGCCCGAGTAGTAGCGCGCCAGATCGTTCGACCCGTACCCCATCAGCAGCCAGAAAATCAACGGCGACGCGACCACGCTCAACACGCGGCTCTTCTGCCGCCAGAAGCGCACCAGTTCGCGCTGCCACAGTGTTGCCGCGCTGAGGATGAAGCTATTCAATCGATGCCCCCGTTTCGCGCACGAAGACATCTTCGAGCGAAGGCTTGTGCAACCCGACAGAATCCACCGCGCCCGGGAACGCCTCCACCGCTTCCGCAATGAAGCGATGTCCGTTGGCGATCTCGACCCGCACCTGTCCGTCGCGGACGATCGCCGACGCGCCGAATCTCTCGCGAATCCCGGCCGCCAGCGACTCGGCCTCCGCGCTCTCCAGCACCACCACGTCACCGCCGATCCGCGCGCACAGTTCCCGCGGACTCCCTTGCGCGACGATCCTCCCCTCATGCAGCAGCACCAGACGATCGCAGCGCTCCGCCTCGGCGAGGATGTGGCTGGTCAGCAAGATCGTGACGCCGTCCTTATCGCGGAGCGTCTCCACGTGGCGCGACAACTCGCGCCGCGCCGCCGGATCGAGTCCCGTCGACGCCTCGTCCATCAGCAGTACTTGCGGACGATGCAGCAGCGCCTTCGCGATCTCGACGCGCCGCCGCAATCCGCCGGAGAGCGTGTCGACCAGATCCTTCTTACGCTCGAACAGGCCGAGCCGCTCCATCGCCGCTTCCATACGCTCGCGCAAAACCGCGCCGCTCAATCCGTGCAGATGTCCCTGAGCACGCAGATTCTCTTCGACCGTCAGCGCCTTATCCAGACTCTGCGTCTGAAACACGACGCCGACCTGCCGCCGCACTTTCGCCGGATCCTTCGCGACGTCGATCCCCGCGATCGTCGCGCGCCCGGACGTCGGCACCATCATGGTAGAGAGGATCCGGAACAGCGAGGATTTGCCGCCGCCGTTCGGCCCAAGCAGGCCGAAAACTTCACCCTTCCTGACTTCGAAACTGACGCCGGAGAGGGCGACGCGGTCTCCGTATTTGTGAGTAAGGTTTTCTACCGCGATCACAGACCCGGCCTATCCAGGAGCATGAGGCCGTAGATGAGCGGGAGATACAACACGGAGGTAATCAGTACACCGCGCGCGCGCACCAGAGTCCGCTCCACCGCGACGCGCACACCCGAATACAGGAACCACAGGCCCAACAGCAACGCTCCAATCAAGTAGAGACGACCGGTCATCCCGAGCATCGCGGGCACCAGGCTCACCGGAATCAGCGCGATTCCGTAAATAACAATCTGTCGCGCCGTCGACCGGCAATCCGGCTCGACGACCGGCAGCATCTGTATGCCGGCGCGCGCATAGTCTTCTTTATACATCCACGCGATCGAATAGAAATGCGGGAACTGCCACAGGAAGAGGATCGCGAACAGCACCCACGATTCCTTCGTCAGACTGCCGGCCGCCGCCGCAAAGCCGATCACCGGCGGCATCGCTCCCGGAATCGCGCCGACCGTCGTGCTCCACCACGTACGCCGCTTCATCGGCGTGTATACGAAAAGATAGCTCGCCAGCGTGAACGCTCCGATACCTGCACTCAAGAGATTCACGCCCAGCCACAACTCGACGAAGCCCGCGACCGAAAGTGCCGTGCCGAACGCCAGCGCGCGTCCCGCGATCAGCCGGCCCGAGGGCAGTGGACGACCCGCCGTGCGTTTCATTTTCAGATCGCCCTCGCGCTCGTACCACTGATTGAGCGCTGCCGTGCCGCTCGCGATCAGGCCCGTGCCGATGATCGTGTGCAGCAGCTTGAGCAGATCGATCTGCTTGAGAAACGTGAGCCAGTCCGGCGCCGAAGGCAACCCGAAGAAGTAGCCGATCCCGGTACTCATCAGGATCAGCCAGGTGATCCGCGGCTTGGTCAGTTCGATATAGTCGCGCATCAGGCGATCACGATCCCCCTATTGGCCATCACCGTTTCGGAACGAGGCTGGCAGTACACAATCATCGCCAGCGCGACTGCCGCGCCGAACGCGAGCGAACCCACCGCCACGTGGGCGACGGAAAACCAGACCATCACCGGCATCGGCTGGGGCGCCTCCGAATAAGCAACTCGCGCCATGTAAGCCCCGATGCCGAGGAATACCTGCGAAAACGTGATCGACAACAGCAGCATCGCCGGACGACGTAATGTCGCATTTTCCATGTGCTGCATCAAGATCGAAAGCGCTGCCCACATCACCAGAATCGTCGCCACCGCCGCGCCCGCGATGTGAGCCACCGGCAGCACCAGCCCGTAGCGGACCGCTGCGCCGAGAATCGTCTGCGCGAACAACGCCACCGCCGCGACCAGCGGGGCGGGCGACCGCATCACCGCCGGCGCCGCCACCGAATATAGGTCGACAACGATCGCCACCACGACCGCAAAGAAGAGTTGCGCCAGGCACGCATGCGAAATCGTCGCCCACGCGGGTGTGACGAATTTCACCACCATGCCGCCGACCGCCGCCTGCGCCAGCACGAGAGCGAGCGCGCTCCATGCAAGTCGCGTGCGCATCCGAATCGCTAGAATTGTCGTGAGGATCGCTACCAGGAAGGCTATCGCGCGGTGCGCGAATTCATATCGAATTCCGCCTTCCAGCGTCGGCACCAGCTTGCCCCACGACAGAGGCCAGTCGGGAACAGATAGAGCCGCGTCGTTGCTCGTGACCAGCGCACCGGCGATCACTAGCCCGAAGGTACAGCACGCTAACACCACCGCGAAGCCGCGTAAACCAGAACCCACATTCCTCTGATGCATGGAAACGGGGGCAGGCTTCCCAAAAACCCGCCCCTTATTTACCTATCCTTTATAGGAAAAATCAACAGCCTTGCTCTCCTTGGCGCCCACGGTGACCGTTTGCTCCATCGGCCCGTACTTCTCATGCCAGGTTTGAATCGTGTATGTCCCAGGAGGCAGTCCTTTTATTGTAAACGTTCCGTCGTCTCCAGTCACGGCGAAGAACGGATGGCCGACCACCCCGATATACGAGCGCATCCACGGATGCACGTTGCACTTCACCGGGACCATGACTTCCTGGCGCGCGAACGTCTTCATCATCGGCGCCTGCCCCGGCGATTGCGATTCGTTCCAATCCGCATTCACGGTCGGCATCGGATGGATGTTGTGATTCGTCGGATCGCTGTTCTTCACTTCGATGTTCTGTCCGGTCATGATCCCGATCATGTGCGGCTTGTACATGCAGCCGTTCTGATCCAGGCTCACGGTCGAGGTCGGCACGGCCCACTGCTTGCCGTCCGGCAGTCCGCTCTTCACCCATACGAAAACGTACTTCAACGTGCCGTTGTCGTTTAACACCACTTCTTCGCTCTTCTGATTCGATCCCTTGTGCGCCCGCTCACAGGCCGGGTTCGCCGACATATCGAGCGTCGCCATCTTCGGCTTCTCGCCGGCGAATGCCACCTTCCCGGTAACGGTGCCGCCGTTCGCTTCGTCCGGCGTCGCCGCAGCCCCACCCGCGGCCGCCGGAGCAGTGGCTTCGCTCTTCGCGGTCTCCGGCGGCTTGTCTCCGCCGCAGCTCACCAATGTCAGACTGCTCAGGGTTACCCCCGCGATGAGAACTGCTCCCATCCAGATCTTCGTCATCTCTCTTTACCCCTCCTGGGTGAACCTGCTAATTCCCGGCGCTGGCGCTGCTGCGCAACCGCCCTAACTCTTCCGGTGTGAATTGGAACATGTAACGGACCAGCAGATCCGCGTGGTCTTTCGGATATCCATTGAAGCTTGCCGGCGTCGGCCCGGTGAACACGTACCGCTCCGCGTCGTGCCGGAACAGGCCGCTCGGCATCGCCGTCCCCGGACTCATCAGCGCCGGATCCAGCATCCACCGCTTCGTCCAGCCCGGCTTCAGACGATCCTTCGCCACCGTGAAGTTCGGCGCCGTGGCGTGCGAATCGTGCTTGGCGTCGCCCGTCATGTGGCACTTCAAACACGGCGCGCCTTCGCTGCTGAACAACTGCCGCGCCATCGTCCGCTCCTGGTCGGTCAGCGGCTCGAGCTTCTCCGCGATGAACGGCTGCGCCTGCGACGAAAGCGCCTCGAAGAAGCGGACGATCTTACGAATCTCGCCATCGCTGAAGCTGAAGGTCGGCATGCGCGCCTTCAGGTACTGGCGCACGCCATCGCGATTCGTGTCCGTCTCGCTCAGCGCCGGATTATTCAGGAAGCGCATCAGCCACTCGGGATTGACGCGCGCCCCTTCGCCGATCAGCGTCGGCGGCCGCTGGTCCTTCCAATCCGGATCCTGATACTTCGTCATCGTGTCGAACGTCGTGCTCTGCCCGACGTGGACCTTGTGACAGCCCATGCAGTTGTACTTGCGGATCACCCACCAGCCGTCGATGATGTCCTGCCGCTGATCGGTCGGATTGTAGAAGTACCGCGCCGGCACGCTCGCGTCCACCGAACCTTCCAGGAACGTGGTCACCGCGTCGATCTCCGGCTTCGACAAATTGAAGTTCGGCATCTTCAGCCTGTCCTGCTTCGCCTTCTCCTTGCCGGTATCGTAGACCGCTGGATTCTCCAGCTTGTGTTCGAAGAAGCCCTTGTGCGTGAGCCAGCCATCGGCCTCCGCCTTGTGCCCGAGCAGCGCGAAATCCAAGCGCTCGATCGGCTTCGACCCTTCCTTCGTCAACTCCGTCCCGATGCGCTGCTC
>JAOAPT010000689.1 GCA_025463045.1 Candidatus Solibacter sp. | reverse complement strand
AACATGGGAAATTCGCGCTGGACGTGGTTCCGGCAATTCCTCGGAGGTGCGGCCTACGGAAACAACTCCTGGCCGCCGTTGCCCGTCAGGCTCGTCGTCGACGACACCGCGAGTCCCGTGACGCGTGGACTCCCGAAGACCTATCTCTCGCCGGCCAACGAGTGGTACGCGTGGCGCCCCACCCCGCGTCTCGACAAGGATGTCCACGTGCTCCTGACCCTCGACCGCGCGGAATACCCCCTGGGCATTAAGAGCCTGATTACGGAAAAAGATCCGGACGTGCCGGTAGTCTGGACCAACACGAAGTTCAAGATGCTGTACGCGAACATGGGTCCCGGCGACAAAATCTTCACCAGTCCCACGCAGAACAAACTCTTTGAGACTGGGATTCTCTGGCTGCTGGGAAAGAACTGACTTAGATTTCCACGATTCCGCGTTGCGCCGCGACCACCACCGCTTGCGTGCGGTCGTTGACGCCCAGCCGTCGCAGCAGGATGTTGACGTGCCACTTCACCGTTCCCCGCGTGATACTCAGTGCATCGGCGATCTCCTGATTCGAGAGACCCTTCACAATGAGCCGTAGAATATCCATCTCGCGCGGACTCAGCGCGGGACGATTGAGCTTCCCTGGCACGCTGTTCCGAATGCTCCGCGGGAAGTAAGTATGTCCCGTGCGAACACTGCGGATCGCCTCCAGCAACTTCAGGTGCGACATTCCCTTCAACAGATAAGACTGGGCGCCCGCGGCAAGCGCCTTGCGAATGTCTTCGTCGCCCTGATACGTCGTGAGCACGATCACCGCGCTCGAAGGACGCTCCGACCGGATCACCTCGGTGGCCTCGACGCCGCCCATTCCCGGCATGCGCAAATCCATCAGGATGACGTCGGGTGAGTGTTTGAGCGCCAACGCCACGGCCTCGTTGCCTGTTTTGGCCTGACCGACCACGGCCATGTCCGGTTGTCCGTTGATGATTCCGAGCAGGCCCAGGCATACCACCGGGTGATCGTCGGCGATCAATACCCGGATGATGGCACCGTCGGGCGCCTTGGCCGTGGCGGCGCCGCGATGCGTGTTCTGACTTGGAACTTGCATGGATCCGATCTTCTCTTTACCGGGCTTTCACAGGCCTTAACGGCACTGCTTGAGTACGGAGTGGATTGTACACTAAAATGCTTGTACTTTGAACTTGCACCTGGCGAACAGGACGCGGCCACCTGGAATCGATGCGCGGATTTGCGTCATTCGCGCCCTGCCGCTGTGGCTCGCGCTGGGTAGCTTCGGTGGCGCGGCGATGGCCGCCGGCGTGACAGCCGCAACGCAGCCGCCGGTTTACGTCAGCCGGATCTGGCGGACCCAGGAGGGACTCCCGGAAAACCGCATTCGAGCCATCGCGCAGACCCCCGACGGTTACCTTTGGCTCGGCACCTCCAGCGGACTTGCCCGCTTCGATGGTGTGCGATTCGTGGTCTACGCCCGCTTCAACACGCCGTCGATGACCGACGACAACGTCCGCGCGCTGTCCGTGGCGCCCGATGGATCCCTGTGGGCGGCGACAGATGGCGGCGGACTGCTGCACTATTGGAACGGGCACTTCCGGACCTTCGGTCCCAGGGAAGGTCTCGCCAACGAGTTCGTCGGCGCGGTCCTCGCAGATCGACATGGGGATGTGTGGGCCGGCACGAACCGGGGCCTCTTCCGGCGTCATGGCGAGAAGTTCGAGCGGGTAGACGAGGCGCTTCATCTGTCCAACATCGCCTTTTTCAGCCTGCGCGAGTCTCCGGACGGGCGGATCTTTGCCGGAGGACCGGCCGGTCTGTTCTGCTTCGAAAATGGAGTGCTGCATTTCTATAGTCAGGTACGCGATCTCGACGTCGTCTATCAGGTTGGCCTCGCCAGGGACGGTTCCCTCTGGTTGGGTACGAACCATGGGTTGCGAATCATCGGGGAGAACGCCGGAGATCCCAAACCTGCCTATCTCAAGAACATGATCGGCGCCATCCTGGAAGACCACGAAGGGAATATGTGGCTCGGTACCGAAGGCAACGGTCTCTACCGGGTGCACGGCGATCAGGAGGCCGTCTTCCGCGCGCCGGCGAACCTGCCGGACAACAGCATCCTGTCGATCCTGGAGGATCGCGACCACAGTATTTGGGTTGGAACGGCCGATGGCCTGGTGCGCATGAGCGCTCCGGAAGTCAACGTTCTAAACAGCCGCAACGGGCTCGCCAGCGACAATGTCGTGACGATCTACTGCGGCCAACGTGCCAATCTGTGGCTGACGACAATTACCGGCCAGATCTTCCAATATGCGAATGGCCGGATCATCGCGCGAGAACTGCCGCCGCCCGCCGACACCCTTCGTATTCGCGGAGCGTTTGAGGACCACACCGGCGCATTCTGGTTCGGCACCGACAATCAGGGCGTCGTGCGTTTGGTCAAAGGGAAGGCCACCCGATTCACCGTCGCCGACGGACTGCGCAACAACGGGATTGAAGCGTTTTTCGAAGATCGGGATCGAAATCTGTGGATCGGCACCACCAGCGGACTCAGCCGGTGGGACGGCTCGCATCTTCAGAAATACTATCTCGAAGAGGGTCTGTCTTACGGATGGGTTCGTTCCATTGCGGAAGACAACAACGGCGATATGCTGGTCGGCACGGACCGCGGCTTGAACCGTTTCCACGGTGGGCGGTTTGTGACCGACCCCGCTTTTGCCGAGCTCAGCCGCGACCGCATCTGGTCGATCCACCGCGAAGCGCCGGACACGCTGTGGATCGGAACGCGCGGTGGCGGCCTGGTTCGCGTGCGCAACGGGAAGGCGGCCAGAATCACAACCCACGAGGGGCTGTTGAGTAACTCGATCTTCCAAGTGGTCGGCGACGGCGCCGGCAGCCTGTGGATGAGCGGCCCCCTGGGTCTCTCCGCGGCATCCATCGGCGACCTCAATGCCGCTGCCGAGGGGCGGACGGATTCGATCGCGGTTCTCGCCTATGGTACCGGCGACGGATTGGAGTCCACCCAGATCAACGGCGGCGTCCAGCCGTCGGGATGCATGTCGTCCGATGGAGAGTTGTGGTTTCCGAGCGTCAAGGGCGCCGTTCACTTCAAGCCCAATCATCCGCGGACCGGGTACCGCTTTCCGGTTCGGGTGGAATCGGTCCTGGTGGATGGCAAGAGTGTTCCGGCCACCCGCGAGGTGACGATCGGCCCGGGCCGCCACCGGGTTGAAATCGAGTTCACCACATGCAGCCTGCGCGCGCCGGAGCGCGTCTTCTTTCGGTATAAGTTGGAGAACTTCGATGCGCGTTGGACCGACGTCACGACTCGACGCGCCACGTCTTACGACAATCTGCCGCCCGGCCAGTATCGCTTTCGCGTGATCTCGCGGGACGGGTCGACGGATGCGGGTTCGACAGAGGCAGGGATCTCCATTGTTGTCCGTCCCGAGTTTTATCAGACCGCCTGGTTCTATGGATTGGCGCTTCTCATGGCCGGCGCTGGTGTCGCGGGGGTCTTTCTCTATCAGGAGCGGCAGGCCCACCAGCGCTACAACCTGCGCCTTGCCGAACGGACCAGAATCGCGCGCGAGATGCACGATACCGTGGTGCAAGGCTGTGTCGGAGTCTCGACCCTCATCGAAGCGGCGGTGGGATCCGCGCGTTCGGACCAGGATCTGATGCTCGAATGTCTCGATAACGCCCGTATTCATCTGCGCCTGACGTTGGATGAGGCCCGGCAGGCGTTGACCGACCTCCGGCACGACTCCTTCGAGAAAGGATTGGCCGGCGCCCTGTCGGAACTTGCGAATACGGTAAGCGGGGAGAAGGGAACGCCCGTGACCCTGCAGGTGTCCGGCCCGGAGGCGCGGTTTGCCGAGTCTATCAACCGCACCCTGTTGTTGGTTACCCGCGAGGCCATTCGCAACGCGCTGATGCACGCCACGCCGACCGCGGTGGCTGTGCGCTTGCTCTTTACGCGATCGATGGTCACGCTGGAGGTGCAAGACAATGGCTGCGGGTTCGAGCCCGCTTCGGCATGTCTCGCAGCCGAGGGTCACTTCGGCATTCTCGGCATGCGCGAGCGCATGGAGCAGATTGGCGGTTCCCTGGAAGTGACCAGCGCCCTGGGAGTGGGAACCATCGTCGTAGCCCGCTTGCCTCTCGGCGATGCGCTGGCCGCGCGCCCGATTGCAGCCTGATTGCCGCCTGATCGCAGAAAATCGGAGTCACAGTATTTGGTGAGCCCTATCCTGGGGTAGGCGCTTTCGTTGTGCCGCCGGTGATATTGTTCACTGCCTATGCGATTGCTTAGGCTGCTTGCCCTCACTCTCCTGCTCGCGCTCGCCGTTCCTGGCCAGACGGATCGCGGCACCATTACCGGGGCCATTCAGGATCCCGCGGGAGCCGTCGTGCCCGGTGCGGTCGTAATCGCCCGGCACATCGCCAACGGATCGGTTTCTCAAACTACAGCCACGGCAACCGGCAACTTCACGCTGCCCGCGCTATCCGCCGGACTCTACGAAGTGTCGACCGAAGTCCCAGGCTTTAAGAAGTTCATCGAATCGGGAGCGCGTGTGGAAGTCTCTCAGGTCACTCGCATCGACATCGTTCTTCAGGTGGGAGCGGCAACCGACTCCGTAACCGTCGAAGCTTCCGCGCCACTCCTGAAATCCGATAGCGCCGAGCAAAGCATGAACCTGACCGGCGACCGCATCAACGCGCTGCCGCTGGACTTCGGGTCGACCAATGGCGCGGTGGGCGGCATCCGCACCGTACTCAGCTTCATGACGCTCTCCCCGGGCGTCGGCGGCGACGATACCAACGCGCGCGTCAACGGCCAGCTTGGGGGCACCTATCGAATCTTTGTCGATGGCCAGGACGTGAGTAATAACAACAGTCCAACCTCCACCGCGGGCCAGCCCTCCGTAGAGAACGTGGAAGAGTTCTCGCTGCAGACAAGCAATTTTGCCGCCGAATACGGACAGGTGGCGGGCGGCATGTTCACGTTCGCGATGCGCTCCGGCACCAACAAATTCCATGGCAGCCTGTACGAGTACTTCACCAACGAGAAGCTCGACGCGTCCGTCCCCTTCGGCACCTTCGATGCCAAAGGCAACGCCTTGCCGCACGCCAAGCCGAAGAGCCGGAAGAACGACTACGGCGGCCTGATCGCCGGACCCGTCTGGATTCCCAAGATTTACGACGGGCACAACAAGACATTCTTCGCTTTCAACTACGAAGGCTTTCGAAATGTGACGTCGCTTGCCGGATCGGTGAAGAGCGTCCCCACGGAAGCCTTCCGTAACGGCGACTTCAGCACGATTCTGGGCGCCGGCCGCACCCTGATGTTGTCCAGCGGCAACACGCCTTACCTGGATCCGCTTGGACGGCAGGTAAACGAGAATCAGATCTTCGACCCCCTGTCCATTCAGTTCGTGAATGGCACGCCAGTGCGCAACGCTTTCCCTGGAAATAAAATCCCCACCAGCCGGCTGGATCCGATCGCCCTGAAAATCCAGGCGCTGTTTCCGCTGCCCGACAACGGAAGCCAGATCAATAATTGGAGCCCGATCGCGATTGTGCCCAAGAAGCAGTCCTTCACCTCCATCAAGCTCGATCACAACTTCGCCCCAACCTCCAAGATCTCCTTCTTCGAATCGCACCAGCTTGGCCTGCAGCACAACGGACCGGACGGCCTGCCGATTCCCATCTCCACATTCCGCATTCAGGACTACCACAGCGAAACCGAGCGCTTGAATTGGGATCATTCGATTACTCCGAGAATGCTGCTTCACCTGGGAATCGGCGATACGCTTTATTTGAACCCCGACATCGCCCCCAGCAGCATCACCGACTACGACACCGCCGGCAAACTCGGCCTCAAGGGCAGTTATTCCGGCAAAGGCTTTCCCATCATCGGAGGCCTTTCCAGCAGCACGTACGGCGGCATGATCGGCGTCGGTCCCACGGTTCAGGACAAACTCTGGTACGGAAAATTCACTGCCATCGCCTCCCTCACCTATATTCGCAACCGGCATAGCTACAAGATCGGCGGCGAGTATCGGAACGAGATGTTCTCCGACAACAACACCGTCAACACGCAGGGCAATCTGCAGTTCTCCAGCACCGAAACGTCGCAGCCTTCCCTGCAGAACATTCCCATCACCGGCGGATTGACCACGGGTTTCAACTACGCCAGCTTCCTGCTGGGACAGGTCAACAACGGCAGCATCAAACCGCCGCAGGACCCGCAGTGGCGTAATCAACGGTGGGGGCTCTATTTTCAGGACAACTGGAAAGTGACGCCGCGGTTGACGCTGGATATCGGCCTTCGCTGGGATCTGCTCTATCAGGGACACGAGATTCACAACCGTAGCAGCATGTTCGGGCCGGGGGTTATCAATCCGAATGCCGGCGGCCTAAAGGGCGGGGTGTTGTACGAAGGCTACGGCACCGGGCGTTGCAACTGCGAGTTCACAGATCGCTACCCTTACGCCATCGGGCCGCGGCTCGGCCTCGCCTATCAGATCGACAAGAAAACGGTCTTCCGCGCGGGATGGGGAGTCGTCTACGGCAATCTGCGCACCTACAACAACTTCACCGGCTCGCCGATTCAGGGCGTCGGGTTCGACACGAAATTCTTCACCACCACCAACCCCGGCGTGCAACCCGCGTTTGAACTCAAGGACGGCTTTGTCTACGATCGCGCCGCTCTTACCGTGCCTTCCCTCAATCCCGGTTTGATCAACATCTTGAGCGCACCCGCCTACATGATCGACCGCAACGGCAGCCGTCCACCGCGCATTCAGCAGTGGAGCGTCGGAGTGCAGCGCGAAGTGATGCGCAATATGGTGGCGGAGGCCGCCTACGTCGGCAGCAGGACGATTTGGATCGTTCCCTCCGGCACCGGCAACATCACCAGCCTCAACGTACCCGATCCCGCGCTCCTCAAGTCGCAATACGGCATCGACATCGCCAATCCCGCCGACCGGACGCTGCTTACTTCGCGAATCGATTCCGCTCTCGCCGCGCAGCGCGGCTTTAAGGCTCCCTACGTCGGCTATCCCGGAAGCGCGTCCGTGGCGCAGACGCTTCGTCCCTTTCCGCAATTCACCGGCTTCGGGCCAAGCTGGGCGCCGCTCGCCAACGGCTGGTACGACTCCCTGCAGGCGAAGCTGACCAAGCGCTACTCCCACGGCTTGGATATGACCGGCGCCTTCACCTGGTCCAAGGAACTCGGCACCGGAATGACCACCGCCAACGACATCTTCAACCGTCCGAACCAGAAATCGCTCGCCGATACCTCACAGCCGCTGATTCTGGTGATGGCGATCAACTACGAAGTGCCCAAGGTTACCAGCAACAAGCTCGTGCGCGCGATCGTCGGCGGCTGGGTTACCGGAGGCATCCTGCGTTATGCCAGCGGCATGCCGATCCCCGTACCTGCCTCCACCAGTCTCGCGAGCTACGTCTTTCAGAACACGCGCTTCAACCGCGTGCCTGGCGTTCCGCTCTATCTGAAGGATCTGAACTGTCACTGCTACGACCCGAACAAGGAACTCGTGCTCAACCCCGCGGCATGGACGGACGCCCTGCCGGGCCAGTTCGGCGTCTCCGCCCCTTACTACAACGACTATCGCTACAAGCGCAAGCCCAGCGAGAACCTGATCATCGGCAGGATGTTCCACATTCGCGAGAAGACCTTCTTCCAGATTCGCGGCGAAATGTTCAACGCGCTCAACCGCACTCGCTTGCCCAATCCCGACGGCAGCAATCCACTGGCGACTCCGGTCTTCAGCAATCTGGGAGTTCCTACCGCGGGGTTTGGACGAATCAACGCCAGCGCTTCGACTGCCGGCGAACGCACGGTGCAATTGGTAGGGCGTTTTCAATTCTAACTCGTCAAATACCCCGCCCCCTACCCGGGGGTAGGCGATTTCGCGGAATGCCCGTGATAGTGTCGTACGGCTGCTTTCAATTAT
>JAOAPT010000660.1 GCA_025463045.1 Candidatus Solibacter sp. | reverse complement strand
GGCTGGCGATGCGGCGCGGCGCGACGAGGCCGGCTACTACTGGATTCTGGGGCGCGTCGTCGATGTGATGAACGTCAGCGGGCACCGGTTGAGCACGATGGAATTGGAATCGGCGCTGGTACGGCATCCGGCGGTCGCGGAGGCGGCGGTGGTCGGCAAGCCGCACGAGATCACGGGGCAATCGGTGGCGTGTTTCGTGACGCTGAAGAAGGGCGATTGGGATCACACGGCACTCGCTGAGGAGCTGCGCAAGTGGGTGGCGCATGAGATCGGGAGCTTTGCCAAGCCCGAGCAGATCCGGTTCACGGATTCGCTGCCGAAGACGAGGAGCGGGAAGATCATGCGGCGGCTGCTGCGTGAGATCGTGACGTCGAATTCGGTGACGGGCGATGTGACGACGCTGGAAGATCTGAGTGTGGTGACGCGGCTCGCGGCGCAGCACGACGAGGACTAGTGCGGTGTGGCCGGGCTGGCAACCGGCGACGTGCCTGCCGGACGCGTGCTTCTGCGAGGCGATCCGGCAGGGGGCGATCGCGCAGCCCGCGAACTTCTGGTCGAGCTTCGCGTTTGTCGTCGTGGGACTTTTCGTGTGGAGGCGGGGGCTGTTTGCGGCGACGCTCGTGCTGGTGGGTGCGGGGAGCGCGTTCTATCACGCGTCGTTGACGTTCACGGGGCAGGCGGCGGATGTCGCGGGGATGTACGGGATTGCGACGGCCGCGATCCTGTACGGAGTGCGGCGCACGCGTCGGGTACCGGCGGTGTGGTTCGTCGCGGCGAACGTTTTGCTGATCGCGGTACAAGTTTTATTTCCGGAGGCACGGCGGTTTGTGTTCGCGGGGCTGCTCGCCGGGGTGCTCGTGACGCAGCGGTGGAGCGGGTGGATGGCGCGGGCGCTCGTGGTGTTCGCGATCGGGGCTGCGTTTTGGGCGGTGGATCTCGCGCGGGTGGCGTGCACGCCGGAGAGTCTGGTGCAAGGGCACGCGGTGTGGCATGTCGCGGGTGCGACGGCGGCGTGGCTGCTCTACCGACATTTTGGTTTGACTAACCAAATTAAATCGGCGTATACTGCTTCGCATGGCCCAGGCTGAAGTCGAGACGGTGCTCCGGTGTTATCCGCAGATTTATTTCGCCTGCCATAAACGGCACGTGCGCGATCCGAAAACGCAGGAAGTGCTGAGCGGGCATCAGGCGTCCGTGCTGGACCATTTGGACGATGTGCAGCCGACGTCGCTGTTCGACTTGGCGCGTCACATGGGGGTGACGGCTTCGACGATGTCGCTGACCATGGACCGGTTGGTGCGCGCGGGGTACGTGGTGCGGGAGCGGAGCGCGGAGGACCGGCGGCGGCTGGATCTGAAGCTGACGGCGGCGGGACTGCGGATCAAGAAACAGCAGAAGGTGCTGGAGCCGGAACTGGTCGCGGCGGTGCTCGAGCACCTCGACGAGCGGAAACGGCGGCAGGCGCTCCGAGGGCTGGAATTGCTGGCGGAGGCGTCGCGAGAAATGATCGCGTCCGGGGACCTGCAACGTTTTCTGAAGCGCGGTGCCGCATGAAGTGGGTCGGGATCATTCTGGGATCGCTCGTGCTGGTGGTGGCGATCATGGCGGTGGTGGGGGCGATGCTGCCGCGAGGGCATCGCGCGACGCGGCAGGCGCATTACCGGCAGAAGCCCGAGGCGATCTACTTCACGCTGGCCGGTCCGGTGGATTGGCGCACGGACGTAAAGGCCTTCGGCACTCTGCCGGATCGCGATGGACGCAAGCAGTGGTGGGAGCAGGACAGTCACGGCAAGAAGGTGACGTACGAACTGGTAGAGGACAAGATGCCCTCGCGGCGCGTGGTGCGGATCGCGGACCAGGGGCTACCGTTCGGCGGCACGTGGACCTTCGACATCGCACCCGCACCCGAAGGGTCGGTTGTTCGAATCACGGAGGATGGCGAGGTGTATAACGTGATCTTCCGTTTCATGGCGCGGTATTTCTTCGGGTACTACGCGAGCATTGAGGGCTACCTGCGCGACTTGGGGCGCAGATTCGGCGAGTTCACACAGATCGAGGGCTGACGAAATGGGACAGGAACTGGAATGCCGGATGAAGTATCAGAGGCGGTCGTTCGCGGGGAAGGCGTACCTGGAAACGGACCACATTCTCTTCCGCGGATCGGAGCGAGTGAAGATTTCGCTGAAGGATCTGACTTCGGTAAGCGCGAAGGGGGGTGTGCTGACGCTCGAGTTTGAGGGCGGTCCGGCGGTGCTGCAATTGGGGGCGGCGGCGGAGAAGTGGGCGCAAAAGATCCTTCATCCTGCGACGCGCGCGGATAAGCTCGGGATTAAGGTGGGGCTCGCGGTGCGTACGGAGGGCGAGTTCGACGCGGAGTTCCTGGCGGAGTTAAAGGGGACGGAAGGCGCGAAGGGGAAGGCGGACCTGCTGTTTTACCTGGCGCCGGATGGGGACGCGCTGGGGCGGATTTCGAAATTGGCGAAAGAGTTGAAGCCGGCGGGCGCGCTGTGGGTGGTGTATCCGAAGGGCGTGGCGGCGATCCGCGAGGTCGAGGTGATCGAGCGAGGACGCGCGGCGGGGTTGAAGGACGTGAAGGTGGCGTCGTTCTCGGTGACGCATACGGCACTGAAGTTCGTGATTCCGGTGGCGGATCGGTAAGATAGCTCGTATGCATCGCATCGTTGCAGCCCTTCTCGCGACCACCTTTTCTGCGTTTGCCGCCGATGGGGCGTATGTGCTCAAGGCGGCGCGGATGTTCAACGGGAAGAGCGATCACGTCGTCACGCCCGGGCTCGTGGTCGTCGCCAATGGGAAGATCACGGGTGTCGGGCCGGGCGCGTCGATTCCTGTAGGGGCGGAGGTCATCGACCTCGGCGACGCGACGCTCATGCCGGGATTTATCGACGCGCACACGCACCTCACATATCCGTTCGAGCGCGACTACAGCAAGCAGGAGATGGACGCGCTCAAGAAGACGATTCCGGAGCGCACGCTGGACGCAGTGGATATCGTGCGCAAGACGCTGATGGCTGGATTCACGACGGTGCGCGATGTCGGCGCCGGGGACTACATCGACGTCGGCGTGCGGAATGCGATCAACAGCGGCAAGATTCCGGGACCGCGCATGCTGGTGGCGGTCAATGCGCTGGGCGCGACGGGCGGGCATTGCGATTACTCGGCGGGCTTCGCGCCGATGATCTTCGGGCGGGAGAGCGGGATCACGGACGGCGTGATCAACAGCCCGGACCAGGCGCGGCAGGCGGTGCGGTACAACATCAAGCACGGGGCGGACGTGATCAAGACCTGCGCTACTGGCGGCGTGCTTTCGCTGACCGATGACGTGGATACTCCGCAGCTCACGCAGGCCGAGCTCGACGCGCTGGTCGATGAAGCTCACGCGCTGCGGCGCAAGACGGCGGCGCACGCGCATGGGGCGACGGGCGCGAAACGGGCGATCCGCGCGGGAATCGATTCGATCGAGCACGGCAGTTTTCTGGACGATGAGGCGCTCGACATGATGAAGGCGCGCGGGACGTTTTACGTGCCAACCTTGATGGCGGCCGAGGGTCTCAAGGAGCGGTTGACGGACGGTTACCTGCCGCCGGTGATCGCGGCGAAGGCGCGGCAAGCGATGGCGGCGCTGAACGCGACGGTGCGCAAGGCGATCGCGCGCGGGGTGAAGATTGCGGTCGGTACGGACGCTACGGTTTACCCGCATGGGCGCAATGCGGAGGAATTCCACTTGCTGGTGGATCTCGGGATGACGCCGATCAACGCGCTCAAGGCGGGGACGTCGCTGGACGCGGAACTCTTGGGCGTGTCGGAGCGTACGGGTAGTCTGGAGGTCGGGAAATTGGCTGATGTCGTGGCCTGCGCCGGCAATCCCGAGACGAATATCCGGGTAGTGGAAAAGGTTCGGTTTGTGATGAAAGAGGGTGTAGTTTACCGAAACGGGCAGTAGGCGCACCGAGCACCACTACAGCGGGGTATCAGATTTGATAATATTGTTAAGTCCTAATCGACAAGGAACCGTACCCCGTTCGTGAGTTCCACCGGGGTTTTTTCTATGTCCTCAAGCCTAACTCTGGCGTTTCTGGTAACGCGATCGTCGACCGACAAACTAATCCAGAGCCTTCTGAATAATCCCTTCGCCGGAATCCATCAGCTAGCGTGGTTCGACTGGGCGATGCTGATCCCCTACTTTACCGTCCTGATTATTCTGTCCGTCTACGGTTTGCACCGTTACGACATCATCCGCACCTATTTCAAACATAAGAAGAACGCCACCGGGGAACCGGCGAGGCGGTTCGACCCGCTGCCGCCAGTGACGATCCAACTGCCGCTGTATAACGAGCGGTATGTGGTGGAGCGGCTGATCGAAGAAACGGTGAAGATGGAGTATCCGAAGGAACTCCTGCAGATTCAGGTGCTGGACGATTCCACGGACGATACGGCGCCGTTCGCCGAGGCGCTGGTGGAGCGTTACCACGCCCTGGGCTACCCGATCGAGTATCTGCACCGCACCAACCGCCACGGTTATAAAGCGGGGGCGCTGCAAGCAGGGCTGAAGTCGGCAACGGGCGAACTTGTCGCCGTGTTTGACGCGGATTTCATTCCGCCGACGGATTTCCTGATGCGGACCGTGCATCATTTTACCGACCCAAAGGTCGGCGTGGTGCAGACGCGCTGGAGCTACCTGAATCGCGATTACAACTTCCTGACGGAAGTGGAAGCGATGCTGCTGGACGGCCACTTCATTCTGGAGCATGGAGCGCGATCGCGCGCCGGGTACTTCTTCAATTTCAACGGGACGGCCGGGATCCTGCGTAAGGCGATGATCGACGACGCCGGAGGCTGGCAGCACGACACGCTGACCGAAGATTCCGACCTGAGCTATCGCGCGCAGTTGAAGGGCTGGCGGTTTGTGTACATTCCGGGGCTCGATTGCCCGTCGGAACTGCCGGTGGAAATGCACGGTTTCCAGGTGCAGCAGCGGCGCTGGGCGAAAGGGCTGACGCAGGTCGCGATGAAGCTCCTGCCATCGATTCTGAAGGCGCCGATTTCGAAGCGGGTCAAGATGGAGGCGTTCATGCACCTGACGCCGAACATTTCGTATCCGCTGATGATCGTGGTGTCGGCGCTGATGCTGCCGGTGATGATCGTGCGGTTTTACATGGGCGTCTGGCAGATGGTCTTCCTGGATCTGCCGCTGATCGCCGCGAGCTTCTGGTCGATTTCGCTGTTCTACGTGGTGGCGCAGCGCGAGCTGTATCCGAAGAATTGGAAGCGGTCGATTCTGCTGCTGCCGATGCTGATGGCGGTTGGCGTGGGGCTGACGATTATCAACACCCGCGCCGTACTGGAAGCGCTGTTCGGAGTCGAGAGCAGCTTCGTGCGCACTCCGAAATATGCGATCGGCGAGCGTCCGATGAAGCTCGAAAACAAGCAGTACCGGCGCCGCAGCGGCTGGCTCCCGTACATGGAACTGGCCTTCGGGACTTACTTCCTGGGGATGGTGGTCTTCGCCATCACCACTTACAACTTCCTGTCGATTCCCTTCCTCGCGCTCTTCGTGTTCGGGTATTACTGGGCCGGCTTCTCGACGCTCTATCAGGAGCATCAGAGCAAGCTGGCGTGGATGAGGGCGCGCGATCTCGCCGTCGTACGTCAGGCGTAGTTCCGGTCTGTGTTAGATGCGGTCGATAATCCGCCCGTCGCGCATGTGGACAATGGAGTCGCCGTAGGCGGCGGCTTCGGGATTGTGCGTGATCATGAGGACCGTCTGCCCGAGTCGCCGATTCAGGTCGCGGAGCACTTGGAGCACGGCGGCCGAATTCTCCGTGTCCAGGTTGCCGGTGGGCTCGTCGGCCAGCAAAATCGCGGGGTGATTCACGATGGCGCGGGCGATGGCGACGCGCTGCTGTTCGCCGCCCGATAACTCGCTCGGCTTGTGATCCAGCCGGTGGCCGATATTCAGCACCTTGAGAATCTCTTCGAACTCGGGCTCGGGCTTTGGGTCCAGGCCGGCGATGAAGCGGGCAATCGCGATGTTGTCGCGGGCGGTGAGGTTGGGAAGCAGGTTGAACTTCTGAAAGACGAAGCCGACGGTCCGCTTGCGCATGCGGGTGCGGTCGGCGTCGCTCATCTTGGAGAGATCCTGATCTGCGACGCGGACCTCGCCGGAGGTGGGCGGGGTAAGGGCGCCGATGATGTGGAACAGGGTCGACTTTCCCGAGCCGGACGGGCCGATGATCGAGAGGAACTCGCCTCTACGGACGGTGAGATCGACGCCGCGGAGGGCGGGCACTTCCACCTTCCCGACGCGGTAAATCTTGCGCAGGTTGCGGACCTGGATGATGTCGTCGCTATTCATACGCAAGAGCCTCGATCGGGTCGTGGGCGGCGGCGGTGAGGCCGGGATAGAGCGAGCCAAGCAGCGCACCGGCCAGCGTGATGCCGCTGGCGATCGGCCACCAGCGGTAGACGATGACCATCGGGAGCGAGGCGGGCACGAGCGTTTTGATCATCCAGTACGCGCCGTAGCTCATGAGGATCCCGAGGATCGATCCGCCGATGCCGAGCAGCAGGGCCTCGCTGAGAATGACCTGCAGGATGAAGCCCTTCGAGCCGCCGAGGCTCTTCAGAATCCCAATCTCGCGCGTGCGCTGCAGGACGGCCATGTACATCGAGAGGCAAACGACGGCGAACCCGATGACGACGCCGATTCCCATGATCACCATGATGAAGGGCTGCAAGCCGGGGATGTTGCCGATGTTGAGCAGGGCGGCGAACTCCTCCATGGAAAAGATCGGGTAGTCCTCGAAGCCCGGGAGCTTTTTGAGCGCCTGGATCTCGTCATCGACGCGGACGCCCGGCTGAACTTTCAAGTAGATTTGGCTCACCTTGTTGACGGCTTCCGTCTTATCCTGCAAGGTTTGGATCGGCATCACGATGTGCGCCAGCATGCCGCTATGAATGATGCCGCTGACGTGCCAGTCCACGTTATGGATCTTGATGGTGTCGCCGACCTTCTTCTTCTTCTGATTCGCGTAGAAGTCGTCGATGATCACGTCGTCGGGCCGCTGAAACGGGCCGCCCTCGATGAACTTGAAGCCGCCGCTCATCGCGTTGAATTCCGCGAAGTTGATCCCCGCCGCGCCCAGCGTGATTCCCTCCGCGGCGATGTTCACTACTCCGGTCGCCATCTTGATTCCCGGTTGTCTGGCCAGGAGTCCCACCAATTCCTGCGGAATGGGAGCGCCGTTCAACGTCAGGTAAGAGGAGTTCTTAGGACGCACCAGAATGTCGGCGCCGATGCTGCGCTGGCGCGTCTGCGTGTCCTCGATCATGCCGTAACTCAATCCGACGAGGCAGAGAATCAGGGTAACGGGGACGCCGATGAGCAGGATACTGAGCAGGCTGCGCATGGGCTTGTGCTTGAAGTTTTCGATTACGAGCTTGCCTGTCACTTTTTCTTCACTCTTCCTTTGGTGGCGGGAGGCGGCGGCGTGGGTGCGGGCGGCGGGGTCTGTCCAACCACTTGCAGTGTGGTGCCCTCAGGCTGCTCGAGGGCAAACTTCTCGTCCGTCACACCCTTGTTGATATCCATTTTGACGATGTCGATGACTACAGCGTACTCGTCGCGCGGGCGGTTGATTTCGATGTGCTTGGGGAAAGGCACATTGTCGTAAGGTTTCCAATCGCTGTAGCGCGCGTCCGTAAGAATGTTGCCGTTTTCGTCGAAGATGAACTGGCGCGCGATCGTCAGGTTGTAGCGGTTGAACCAGATGCTGCGAACCAAATGCAGCTGGCCATTCGCGTTCTCGTGGATCACCGGGAGGATGTAGAACGCGTTGTCCTCGTCGGTCAGATTCATGAGCAGCACCTTCTCGGTGGTGGTGTCGATCGGCTTGACCAGCATCGCGTCGAGGAAGTGCTGCGGGCGAAGATTCTCGAGCTTGTTCAGGGAAGGTATTTCGAGCTCGTTCTTGCCAACCAGGAAGCGGTTCTTCGAGGGCAGGTAGAGTTTGAACTGGTCGCCGATGGAAACCATGTCGAACGCTTTGTTGCGGACCACCGGGTAGAGGCCAATGATTCGGATGTACGAGGGCTTGCGGTACAGTATGTAGGCGCGGACGTCCTTGTATTCGGTAATTTTGCTCTTCTCCACGGTGCCGAGAGCGGGGACCATGTCGACTTCGGCATTGAAATCGTGGATGGCTTCGTATTGACGGGCGATGCTGTCGATCAGGGACTGGCGGTCGGCGGTGAGCAGTTGTTGCTGGGTATTGGTGGCGCCTTTGCGAGCGATCAGCCGGCGCCGGGCAATGCAGGATGTAAGGCCGGCCGAGGCCAGAAAGACGAGGAGCACGGTGAACAGGGCGCGGCGCATTATTTCATTGTAGGCAGCGGGCGAAGCGGACTGTCAATTGAAGCCGGCCCAAGAGGATGTGGTATATTCAAAGAACGGACGACTTGCCCCCTGCGCATCCGCGTTTTGGGGACTGCCGGTCCGCACAACGAAGTGGGCCTGTGGCGCAGTTGGGAGCGCGCTTCCATGGCATGGAAGAGGTCGACGGTTCGAACCCGTCCAGGTCCACCAAACTTTCCAACAACTTACAAGCAATTTCGAAATTGGGCCCGTGCCCAATCCGTGCCTATTCACTTTCCATTCCTCACTGTAATGGGCTCGACACCTCCATCTGCTGAAGCGGCTCACTTGGCAGGGGATCGGGGGATGAGCCTAGCCC
>JAOAPT010000234.1 GCA_025463045.1 Candidatus Solibacter sp. | reverse complement strand
CCCGGATTTACCGCCGTCGCAGTGCTTTCGCTCGCGCTCGGTGTGGGAGCGAACACGGCGATCTTTTCCGTAATCGACGCCCTGGTGCTCCGCCCGCTGCCGGTATCCAAACCCGAGCAACTGGTCTCGCTCGGAGAGGGCGCCAGTGCCGGGCTGGCGAATGCTTTTCCCGGCCGCGAGATGGACCTGTTCTCCCAGGCCTTCTATCGCGAACTACAGAAGGATGGCCGGGCATTCAGCGGGGTCGCCGCGATGACGAGCCTCTCGTCGGAAGTGCACGCGCGAGTGGCCGGCGCCGGTTCGGAACTGGAGCCCGTCACGGTGCGGCTGGTTTCCGGCAACTACTTTTCCGTGCTCGGAGTCGGCGCGTCGGCGGGACGCCTGCTGACGCCGGAGGACGATGTGCGGCCCGGCGGACATCCGCTGGCCGTGATGAGCTATCGCTATTGGAATCGACGTCTGGGGCGATCGCCCGCGGCAATTGGTTCGACGGTGTCCTTCAATGGCACCGCGTTCACGGTGATCGGCGTGGCCGCGCCCGACTTCTTCGGCACGGTGGTCGGCGAGTCGCCGGATCTTTGGGCACCGCTCGCGATGCAGTTGCAGGTTCAGCCGTGGGTCGACAAACCGGCCGACCCGATGACGCAATATCTGTGGATCCTGGGCCGCAAGCGGCCGGGTGTTTCCACCGCGCAGGCGCAGGGCTACGTCACCGTGGCGTTCCAGCAATGGCTGCGCGACCTGGCCGGGCCGAACCCATCGCCGGAGCGAGTGCAGGACATGCGCAAGGCGAAGGTTGTAGTCGCCGAAGCCGCGCAAGGACTTTCGGAATTGCGCCGCAATTTCTCGCGTCCGCTGGAGATTCTGATGGTGGTGGTCGGCCTGGTGCTCTTGATCGCTTGCGCGAACATCGCCAATCTGCTGCTGGCGCGAATCTCCGGACGCAAGCGTGAGATTGCCGTCCGGCTCGCGCTTGGCGCGGAGCGGAAGCGGTTGATTCGCCAATTGCTGACCGAGAGCCTGCTGCTCGCACTGGTGGGCGGAGCGGCGGGCGTGATGCTCGCGTGGTGGGGCGGTCCGCTGCTGGTATCGATGGTCGCCGCCGGCGAACGCGGGACGACGCTCGACGTCGCGCCCAATGCGCGGGTGCTGCTCTTCACACTCGGCGTTTGCGTAATGACGGGCCTGATGTTCGGCATCGGTCCGGCATGGCGAATGACGCGCATGGATGCCGCGCCTTCGCTCAAGGAAGGGAAGGGGCTGGCCCGCTCCGGGTCGGGCGGATTCCTCGGCCAGGCGCTGGTTGCCGGACAAGTCGCGATGGCGCTGTTTCTGATGGTGGGTGCGGGACTTTTCCTGCGCACGCTGCAGAAGCTCCAGTCGACCGACGCGGGGTTCGATAAGGATGGCGTGGTGGTGGTGCAACTCGATCCGGAATCGGCGTCGTTGAAGGATCAGGCGATGGTCGGCACCGCGCACCGTTTGGAAGAGCGGGTGCGCGCGCTCCCCGGTGTGCGCGCTGTCGGGTTCGCGATGCTGCACTTCGGCGGCGGCCGGTGGGGTACGCGGACGTGGCGCGAAGGCGTCGAGCGGAGCGCGGCGAATGCGGTGCGGTCCGATGGCAACATCGTTGGCGGGAATTACTTCGACGCGATGGGCATGACGATCGTGGCGGGGCGTGCGTTCACCCTCGCCGACGGTCCGAAATCGAATCGCGTGGCTGTGGTGAATGAGACGCTGGCTCGCAGACTTTATCCGGAGGGATGGCCGGTCGGCCGAAGATTGAACCTGAATCGGGAAGACGGGAATTACGAGATTGTCGGAGTGGTGAAGGACGCCCGGATTGCCAGCCTTCGGGAAAAACCTCGCGAGGAGTTTTTCCTCAGTACAGATCAGCAAGGCGATGGGTACCAGGATCTGATCGTGCGCGTCGAGGGGCGGACCGAGGCGCTGCTTTCGCAGATGCGCGCCGTCGTGCGCAGCGAGAATCCGAACCTGGCGATTGCCGAGATGACGACGCTCGGCGACCTGGTGGAGCGTTCGTTGAATCAAGAGAAACTGCTGGCAAGATTGGCGAGCGTGTTCGGCTTACTGGCGCTGACGCTCGCCTCGATCGGGCTCTACGGCGTGCTGGCGTATTCCGTGACGCGGCGCACCAACGAGATCGGCATCCGGGTCGCGTTGGGCGCGCGTCCGGCGGCGGTATCCATGATGGTGATGCGCGAATCGATGCGGCTGGTCGTGGTGGGCCTGGCCTGCGGAATCGCCGCGGCGCTCGCCAGCGGAAGCCTGGTCGCGGCGCAAATGTACGGCGTGGAGCCGGGCGACCCGATGACGGTCGTGGGCGCCACGCTATTCCTGCTGGCAGTCGCTATTCTGGCAAGCTGGATTCCCGCGCGCCGCGCTGCGACGTTGGACCCCTTGATCGCCTTGCGCAACGAGTGAACTAAGCCGCGACAGGTAACCCCATCGGCACCAGCGCCTTCAACTCCACTCGCATGCCGTCGAACATGCGAATCAGTTCGGACGCATCGACGGCCGCCAGTCCCCAGCGAAACAGAATCAGGCGAGCCTGTATCTGAAGAACGCAGTATGCGAACGTCAATTGACGATTGATCAGCGCCGAAGCGAGGTCCGGACGGTCGCGTTCGAATTGAACGAGCACGATCTTCAGGCCCAGGCAAACACGCTTGAAGTCGGATTCGAGTAGCCCGAGGTAAGAGCGGAAGACTTCCACGCGTTGGCGGCGAAGCTTCCGTTCCATGGCAGGAATGAAGCCTTTTTGAGCGCGAAGAAATCGGAAATCTGACTCGTCGAGCAACCGCACCATCGGTCGATAGCGCTCGTCCGAAAGGTCGTCAAGCCACTCGGTGGTAACCGGTAGGCTCTCAGTGCCCGATCCGATTTGGCGGACTAACAGGACCACCATTGTCAGGATCAGCACCGATAATACAGCTGTAACAATCAACATCATCAACGTTAGTCTGCACTAAGGGCCTATGAAGCGGAAGTCGCCATAGTACGGGGCAGGTACCAATTGATGACAAAAGGTAACCTTGCACTTCTGCTATTTCTTGCGGCGAGCGCTCCACTCGAGGTACTTCGTGAACGCCTCAGGCTTTCCCGGCGGCGCGACTTCGAATTGCCCGGTGTCCACGTCCGCCGCCATCTCGCGATAGGTCAGCCGATAGCGGGGCTGCCCGGCCTGCACCGGACTGACGAAGCGCGCCACCTTGCCGGCCGCGTCGATTTCGATCGCGTAGTGAATCACGTGGCCCTCGTTATCGAAATAGATGGCCTCGGGCGCCTTGCCGTCGGCTTCGAGATAAACCGTCATCACATCCACATGATGAATTGCAGGCCGGCCGTTGGCGGTCGGGTAATCCGAGGAACTGCGCCGTACGAGCACTTTGCCATCGAGCTCGGGGAGAAAGGTGTACGCGCCCGCGCCCTGGCCGGTATCGGCACCGCCGCCGGTGCCCGTCCATTCGCCGATCAGAAAGCGAAGGCTCTGGAAGCGGTCCGGGGGCTGACTCCAGGCGCACGCGGAGAGCAGTAAGAGTACGGCCAATCTCGGCATGCAGCGATTATAGTGCGTGCGACTCTAGCGCACCCGCAACAGCACCACGCCATGTGCCGGGACACTGGTGGTGAGCTCGGGACCTTGCAGCTTTTCGTCCTGGTGCGACCAGAGATTCTTCGCCTGTGTGGGCGTCTTCATTTCCAACTCGCTCCATTTGAGCTTCACCGCCGCCGTGTCCGTGCCGCGATTGAAGATTGCGACCGCGCGATCGCCGCCCGCGAGATCGCGCACCCAGATCTCCTGCTGTCCGGCTTGCCACGCACGATGCGCCTGCTTGCCGAGCTTGTCCTGATCGATTGCGATCACGTCGCCATTGGTCAGGATCGCGAGAATCGCGGGCGAGGCGGTGCGCAGGTCGTTGCCGGCGAGCAGCGGCGCGGCGAGCATGGACCAGAGGCTCATGTGCGTCTGGTATTCGGTGTCGCTCATGCCGCCATTGCCGATCTCGAGCATGTCGGGATCGTTCCAGTGTCCGGGCTTGGCCCACGGCGATAATACATCCTGCTTGAAGCCGATGTTGGCCATCGAATCCCACGTGTCGCGGATGTCGCCGGTGGTCCGCCACGCGTTGCCGCCGACCTCGGGTCCCCACTTCCACACGTCGGCACGGCCGTACTGGCAGAGGCTATATAGGATGGGCCGTCCCGAAGCGATCAGGGCGTCGCCCATCTTCTGATACACGGCCTGCATTTCGTCGTCGGTATAAAGATTGCGTGCGCCGCACCAATCGTACTTCACGTAATCGATGCCCCAGGCGGCCCACGTCTTCGCGTCCTGCTCCTCGTGGCCGTAACTGCCTTCGTAACCGGCGCACGTGTTCGGGCCGGGCGAAGAATAGATGCCCAGCTTGAGGCCCTTGCCGTGGACGTAGTCGGCGAGCGCCTTCATGTCGGGGAATTTCTTATTCGATGTGATGTTGCCCTTCGCGTCGCGCTCGCCTTCCCAGGTGTCGTCGATGTTGACGTAAACGTAGCCGGCATCTCGCATGCCGCTGGTGACGATCGCGTCGGCCATGTCGCGGACGCTCTTATCGTCGACGCGTCCAGCGAATTTATTCCAACTGTTCCAACCCATCGGCGGCGTCTTGGCGAGCCCGTTGTCCGGAACCTTGTGGAGCGCGGGCGGCGGAACGCGCGCCGGGTACGCGCCTTCTCCCGCGGGCACGCGCACCGCGGTGAGTTTCGCCGGCTGCGCGGTCGCGTTACGGCGCGTCGTGAGCTGCAACGCATCACCTTCGAGCTTGCCTTCGTAGCGGACGAGGCGCTCACTCTTGCCATCCATCATCGCGCCGGTGAGGGTGAAGCTCGCGGCGTCGCCGGTGCTTTCCTTGATCGTGTAGTAGAACTGCGTGGCGCGGATGTGGCCGGTGATACGCGCGCCATCCTGTTTGAGATCGAAGTAAACCTTGCGCGCGACGCCGTCGGCGCCAACGTTGCCGGACGCCCAATTGCCCGTGAGATCTGCCGCGGAGCAGGCGACGGCGAAGAAGAAGACGAGGGATAGTTTCATGGTAATTGCCACTCATTGTAGCGTATTTATCGTTAACGATTCGGGACCTCAACGCTTCGCAGGCGCCGCTCGTCATTTGGGCATGAGACTGGGCATGAGACCGGGCATGAGACTGGGGAAGTTGACGCTAATGGTCGCCGGAATCGCGGGCGCGTCGGCGCAGGAATTCGAAGTCGCCTCGGTCAAGCCCTCCCCCTGGTACGACGGCGTGTGCCCGCAGTCGATCAAACTGGACCGCGGGCGAGTCGTCATCGAGTGCGCCACCGTACGCACGCTGATCGGCTTCGCCTTCCGTTTCTCGCCCGAGCGAATCGCCGAGCGAATCCCCGAGCGAATCAAGGGCCCGGAGCCGATGATGGGCCTGCAAGCTCCGCGGTTCGACATCGGGGCGAAGATTCCACCGGGCACGCCGGTCGATCGCGTTCCGGAAATGCTCCAGGCATTGCTGGCGGACCGCTTCAAACTCGCGCTCCATCGCGGCAACACGCGGCAGGAGATCTACGCGCTGGTGGAAGCGAAGAGCGGAATCAAGCTCAATCCGGCCGGCGCGGCGGACCTTGAGTCTCTACCTGGCGCTCTCGATTTTTTCGGCGAGACGCGCGCCGTTGCAACCGGTTCCACGGCGATGATCAGCAATCCGCGTATGGGAACGGTGCTCGAAACCGAAGGAAGTAATCGGACCCAACAATGGCACGCGCGGAGCATCAGCCTGCCGGGCCTCGCCGATCTGCTCGACAAAGTGGCGCCGCTGTCCTCACCGATCATCGATATGACGGGCTTGCAAGGACGCTACGAACTCATCCTGCAAGTGTCGTTGCGCGAACGAACCTCGCCGGCCGACATGGAGGCGTCGATCCTCACCGCATTCAACGACGGCCTGCGGAAACTCGGGCTCCAGCTCGAGCATCGGACGGCGTCCATCGAGAGCTTGATCGTCGATCACGTGGAGAAGATGCCCACTGGGAATTAGTCGTCACCGGGACGAGCAGCGGAAGACGTCGATCAATCGCGATGCGGCGGGGCAATGGCGGTGCGCTTCCCAGCCGAGAATCGAGGCCAGGATCAGGACGATCGCAAACGGAATGCACGTTGCGCGAAACACTCCGGTCATCCAACTGTGGCGCTCCGGTTTCGAGACGCGTGTCAGCGTGGTGGCGAGCAGCGCCTGTCCGGCGGCTTCCGGCAGAATGTGCGGCGCGGCGTAGACCAGATAGCCGCCTGCTCCCAGGATGGCGATCGCCAGGACAGCGAGCAGTACGAGAATCCACCAGCCGTCGTCCAGATCGCAATCGAGATCGAGCTTCGGGAGCCATCCGGAAGAGCTCGATACCGTGGTGACGGGACCATCGTCATCCCACGAACTGCTCGCGCCCGCGCCTCCCGAATCGCCTCCGCCGAAGCCGCCAAAACCACCGGCGCCCGAAGAATCGCCGGAATCAAATCCGCTTCCGCCGAGGTCGAGATTTCCGATTCCGCATTGCACTGCGCTGCGAACGGTCACATACCAGATCCAGATCCTCACCAGCGTCAGAAAGACGAGGTACGACACCAAGACGCCAATCGGGTAGCGCAGCCGGAGCGCGTGGACGCCCAACTCCAACAGCGCTTTGCTGGTGAGAACGCCGGAGCCGATCACCGCCGCCAGGATGAGGCTCATGTGGAAGCGGATGAAGTACGTGTGCGCAATCCGCCGTGCGTAACGCTGCTCGTCGATGTGCGCCATTGTAAGTTAGTCGATCACCAGACGGTAACCGATCCCCGGCTCGGTCTGCAAGTGCTTCGGCCTCGCCGGGTCCGCTTCCAGCTTCCGCCGCAGTTGCGCGATGTAGACTCGCAGGTATTGCGCCTGGTCCAGATGATTCGGTCCCCACACCTCATTCAGCAGTTGCCGCTGAGTCAGGACCTTGCCGGGATAGCGCAGGAATACCTGCAGCAGCCGGTATTCGTTGGGGGTCAGATGGACCTCTTCGCCCGCCACCTTAACCACGCGCTTCTCGAGGTCGATCTCGATGCGGCCGAAGTGCAGCACCGTGCCATCGGCGGTGACGGCGGAGGAACGTCGCAGCGCGGCGCGAATTCGCGCTAGCAGTTCACCGACCCCGAACGGCTTCGCCACATAATCGTCCGCGCCGAGATCCAGTGCGGCGATCTTATCCTTCTCCTCGCCCCTCGCGGAGAGTACGACGATCGGCATCTGGCTCGATTCACGCACGCGGCGGATTACCTCCAGGCCATCGCGGTCGGGCAGTCCGAGATCGAGCAGAATCAGGTCGGGTCGCCGCGCATCGACCTGATTCAGGCCGTCCGCGGCCGTCACCGCCTCGTAATAGAGGTAGCCTTCCGCGGTCAGCGTGGCGCGCAGAAAACGCCGGATCTGCGGATCGTCCTCGATGATCAGGATGTAGGGTTTCATCGCCCACTCTCCAACGGAAGACGAACGCGGAATACCGCGCCGCCGCCGGTGCGATTGAATGCCTCGATGGTGCCGCGGTGAGCCTGTACAATGGCGCGGCAGATGGCGAGGCCAAGACCCGCGCCGCGCGCGCCGTCGGAACGTCCGCGATAAAACTTCTCGAAGATTCGCTGCTCGTCGAGCGCCGCGAATCCGGGACCGCGATCGAGTACATCCATCGTGACGGCATCTCCGTCGGACGACGCTTCGATCTCGATCGGCGTGCCCTCCGGTGAATACTTCGTCGCGTTCTCGAGTAAGTTGACAAGTAACTGCCCGAACAACACATCGTCCACTGAGATCAGGGGAAGGTGCTCCGGGAGGCGAGTGATTACCGGGCGATGCGCGAGCTGGCGCTCCATGCGCTGCAGCGCGGCGCCGACGATTTCCTCCAGCGGGTACAGGTCGCGGCGCAACTCGACCCCGGATTCTAGACGGGTCATATCGAGAAGATTGCTGACCAGCCGGCCGAGCCTTTCCGCTTCTTCCGCGATGCTCTCGAGCAGCTCCTGTCGGGTCTCGGGCAGCAGTTTTTCGCCTTGCGAACGTAAAGTCGACGCGGCTCCGGTGATCGACGCGAGCGGCGTGCGAAGGTCGTGAGACACAGCGCTCAGCAGCGAACTGCGCATCTGCTCGGTTTGCATCTGGATTCTGGCGGCCTCCGCGGCATATTGACTGTGGGCGCTCTCGATCGCGGTGGCGGTCTGGTGTGCGTAGAGTTCCAGCAGATTGGTCTGGTCGCCCGCGTAGGCTTCGTCATCGCCCACGAAGGCCAGCACGCCGACCTTTTCCCGCGCTCCAATCAGCGGCAGATAGAGCGCGGCGGAGTCGCCTTGGCGATCGGTGCCCCGCCCGGCCTTCTCGCCGTGGTCGAAGACCCATTGAGCGACCGGCTCCTCCCCGCGCGAAATCGGCAGGTGGTCCGAGGAGCGCTGCGCGAAGCTGATCTTGCCTTCTTCCGGGAGGAAGATCACGACGCATCCCTGGAATACTTCAGCGGCGTACTCCGCGGCGATCCTCGCCATATCGAAGGCGCGATCCTGGCCCGCGAGCCGGCGCGAGAGGTGATACAGGGTTTGGCTGCGCGACTCTCCCCGGGCGGCGGTCGCGGCCTGCTCGCGGATGCGCGCGGTCTGCGTGCTGATGACGAGCGCCACCGCCAGCATCGCGGCAAACGTGAGCAGGTATTCGTAGTCGTGCACCCGAAAGGTGAGATACGGCGGCACGCAGAAAAAATCGAAGGCGGCGACGCTGAGGAACGACGCGATGACGGCGACCTGCCGGCTGAGGCGCGACGCCAACGCCACCACGCCGAGCAGGTACACCATCACCAGATTGGTCGCCGTGACGTAGGGACGCAGCGAGAGCGCGACCAGCGTGCAGGTACCGATGAGCGCGAGCGTAAGGCCGAAATCGCTTGCCGACCGTCTGGTCACGCTCCTATTATTGCGGTCATTCGTGTTTTTGAACCAGCTTCTCCACGTCCGCCAGGATTTCGGATCGCTGTGGACTATCGAATTCATTCTGTAGGCGCTGCAGCGCGAGCCCCACGATATCGCGATGGTGCAGCTTGGCGCCGACCTCGTGCTCGGCGGTGAGGCGCAGCCACAGATCGTGCAGGCGGTCGACATCTTCGGGCCAGAGCCGCGGCGGGTGAGGGCCGAGGTTCACGTACGCCGACGGGCGGTCGGGCACGATCACTTCGAGCGAGAACGGATGGCGCGGCTGCGGCAACTGCTCCCAGGCCAGGCCGATCCGCTGCGCGAGTTCTTCCGATCCCATGCGCTGCGAGACTCCGGTGACCAGGCGCGACGCCTTCAGATTCGAGGCGGTGCGCACCATCGCGTCGAACGGATCGACCGCGGGGACGACCAGCAGTTCGACGCCCTTGCCTTGCTTCTCGGCCATCGTGACCACGCCGGAGAACAACTCCTGCTCGTAGGTTTCGAAGACCTGATCGTCGCGGAGGTCGTATTCCGCGTCTCCCGCGGAGATCGGGCGCACAGTCATCACGACAATATCCTGGCGGCGCAGGTTGGTCTTTTCCAGTACGCGTTCCAGGTGCCACATGCGGTGATAGTCGCGCACCGCGACCAGTACGCAACCCGGCCGCGCGCGAAGGGTTTCCGCGTTCACCTGTCCCTGGTGGTCGAGGTTGAACTTCTCCAGATCGGTGCGCTCATTCTTCTTTTTGCTGGCGTTGATGCGCTCGGAAATCAGGAAGAGCGTGTAGAGCACGATGGTGAAGGAGACGCCGTAAATCGTCGCCACCCGCTTCGAAAAGAGATTGGCGATGCCGACCAGGAAGAGCATCAGGGTGGTGGCGCCGAGCCCGATCGGGATTTCGATGCCGCCCACTTTGATGTTGAAGGGCATCTTGTATTCCTGATCGTGCCGCTGATAGCGGAGCACCAGCACGCCCAGCGACTTGAGTGCGAAGCTCCAGACCACGCCGAACGCGTAAGCCTCGCCGAGCAGCAGCACGTCGCCGCGGCTGGCGATGATGGTCAGGATCTGCAGGAAGGCCATCATGTTCAGAATGCGGAAAGTGGTGCCGTACTTCTTGTGCGGCTTGCGGAACCAGTCGAGGAGCACTCCGTCTTCCGCCACGCGATTCAAAACGCCGTTGACGCCGATCAGCGAAGTATTCACCGCTCCGGCGAGAATCAGCACGCCGACGATCACGACGAACACGTGGAAGCCGAGTTTCAGCAGCGGCGGTCCGGCGAGATTCATCACCAGTCCGCCGATCATGTTGTCGTAGTAGCTGGCGCGGACGGAATCGGGGATGATCATCACCGCGAAGATCGAGATTAGCCCCGTGCTGACCACGGCGTACGTGCAGATGATATTGCCGGTCAGGCGCAGGTTCTTGAGTTTGGGATAGGCGAGTTCGCGATACACCTGCGCCAGCGTCTCGAAACCGCTCATCGCGAGCAGTGAGTGGCCCAGCGCGACAATCATGATGACGAACGGAAGCTGCGTCAGGAACGTGCCATCGAGCCAGCCCCAGGATTCCTTCGTGAGGTGAAGATTCGACGGCGTGGGCGCGGGGGGCAGCGGCGCGTTGCCGCGTAAGATTAGGGTCAACGGGCACCACAGCAGCAGGATGATCACCATCACGGTAGTGATCTGCATAATGCGCAGGGCCTTACCGCTCGATTCGTTGACACC
>JAOAPT010000609.1 GCA_025463045.1 Candidatus Solibacter sp. | reverse complement strand
AGAGCTCGTCAAGATGAGCAGCAAGGCCTCCGGCACTCCCCACCCCGCCGTCCTCTCGATCGAAACCCCACCCTCCGGAGCCACCGCCCCGTCGGTTGCCAAGGAAGGCGAAAAGGATTGGACGCTCGCCGTGAAGTCCGGCGACCTGATCTTCTCGGTCATCGTCGTCGGCAAAGCTGAATGGTAGAATAGTCGCCTACCAAATCGTTGGGACTTGTGACACGCGGATCTGTCTGTCCCGAGTCACCAGCGGCAGTTGAAGGGCAACCGCTGTGGCTGCTATCAGTCGATCAGGCAGATCGGGTACCTCAATGCGGCTCACCAACTCAAGGCGCATCTGCGACCCTGCGATCAAGTGGCGCTAAAGTACACGCGGCTGTAGGATCATCCAGGGCTTCGATCAAGCGGTCGCGCGCAGCCATCGGCAACCGGCCCTTCTCAACGAGGTAGGTCAGTTCCACCAGGCAAATGGATGGAACATGGATTCGCTCCCCCGTCGCCGTAGCCGAGTCGAGAGCTTCTGCCGCATGTTGGGAAAGCCGGGGATCCGTCGATAAATACCACACGATGGTGTGGGTATCGACCACGACTGCGGACATCAGATCTCTTCCCTGGGGAAGTTTCGCCACATCTCCTGCCGATTTTCATCGATCTCTTTGGGAGATAGCGAAACACCCAGGTCTGCCCACAAGCCTCTGACACTCCTGAACGGGCGCTTCGTCCTTTCTTCCTCCCGTAGCTTAGCGGCATGATTGAGAACTTCTTGCTGCTTCTCAGCCGGTAACGCCCGGACGGCTTCCAGAATCGCCTGTTCTAGGGACATGAACAACCTCAATCTCATTATCCGCCGCGAATCCTGCAATGAAAAGTGCGACTTCCTTACCGCCGCCGGCGCCGATCGAGAAGGAGCAAACTATTACTCGGAATGAATAGTTAGGTGATGCGAATAGCGCTTCATCCTTGCGAGATTATTGTTCCCGGCGGCCAGCGCTGCCGCGTATGCATACACCGCAAGAAAATCAGCCGCTTCGAGTTGCGGATAATCCGCAAGAATCTGCTCCTGCGATGCACCACCCGAGAGCCACTCCAGAATCTCCTGAACCGTGATCCGGTGACCGCGAATGCACGGCTTTCCGAATCGCACGTCAGCATCGATCGAGATCCGCTCAAGGAGTGAATCATGAGTGGCGGGCATGGTTTCCTCTTGAGCCATTGTATACCTGTGTGGATCCCACCACCCCCCTACCCATTCCCCCCACCCGCCGTCTAAGCTCTTTGATCTAGGGGGAAACCTTGGGCGCTTTCACTCAAAACCTTCGCTACGGCCTGCGCATGCTGGCCAAACATCCGAGCTTCACCGCCGCCGCCATGCTCTGCCTGGCGCTCGGCATCGGAGCTACCACCGCCATTTTCAGCGTGGTCAACGCCGTCCTCCTGCGCCAGCTCCCCTACGCGCACTCCGAGCGCCTGGTCCGCATCTTCACCGAATTCCCCAACTTCCCCAACGGTGGACTCCGCCACTTTTGGGTCTCTCCGCCCGAGTTCGTCGACCTGCGCCGTGACGCCACCTCCTTCTCCGCCGTCGAAGGCTGGGCCGTGCAGGGCGTCAATCTCTCCGGTGCCAGCGAACCCGTCCGCGCCACCGCCGGCTACGTCAGCGGCGGCATGTTCCAGGTGCTCGGCATCGCCCCTCTCCCCGGCGGCCGCGTGCTCACGGCCAAAGACGACGAACCGAACGCATCCAACACAGCCGTCCTCTCCTACGCCCTCTGGCAGCGTGCCTATGGCGGCGACCCCACGGTTGTCGGCCGCGATATCCGCCTCAACGGAAAGCCCTGCGTCGTCGTCGGCATCATGCCGAAGGATTTCAGCTTTCCCCCCGGTGAGCCTGAGCCCGTCGAGCTCTGGGCCCCGCTCCAGATCGATCCCGCCAAGCCCGGCAGCCGCGGCAGCCATTTCATCAACGTACTCGCCCAATTGAAACCGGGCATCGGCGAATCGCAGGCGCAGGCCGAGATGCAGCGCTACACCCAGAACTCCGCCTCCCTCGTCGCCCAACATCCGTTCGATCCCAAAAACCACCCCATCGTCCTCGCCGGATTCCAGGAGGAGATCGTCAAGAAGGTCCGCCGCGAACTCCTCGTCCTCCTCGGCGCCGTCGGTTTCGTTCTCCTGATCGCCTGCGTCAATGTCGCCAATCTTCTGCTCGCCCGCGCCGAATCGCGCCGCCGTGAGATCGCCGTCCGCCTCGCCATCGGCGCCGGACTCGGCCGCCTCCTCCAGCAATTCGTCATCGAAGGCATCCTCCTCTCGCTCGGCGGCGCACTTCTCGGTCTGCTCTTTGCCTTCGGCGGATTACGTCTCCTGATCGCCACCAATGCCGGCAGCATTCCGCGCGTCTCCGAAATCGGCATCGATTGGCAGGTGCTTCTCTTCACCCTCGCCATCAGCATTCTGACCGGCGTCGGCTTCGGACTCGCGCCCGCGCTCCACATGCGCTCCGCCACCCTCCACGACACCCTGAAAGCCGCAGCCGGCCGTGCCACCGGAGCCGTCGCCGCCAATCGCTTCCGCGGGGTCCTCGTCGCCGGCGAACTCGCGCTCGCGCTCATCCTCCTGATCGGTTCCGGCCTGATGATCAAAGCCTTCTGGAAACTCCAGGAGGTCGACGCCGGCATCAACCCCAACAACCTGCTCACCATGCGCCTCTCCCTCCCCGGCGTGAGCTACCGCGATCCGGCCGCCGTCACCGCTTTTTACACGAGCCTCGCCGCGCGAGTCAACGCCCAGCCCCGAGTCGTCTCCGCCGCCGTTGCCAACGGACTCCCACCTGCCCGTCAGATCAACGCCAACGACACCATGATCGAAGGCTTCGTCCCCACTCCCAACGGTCCCATTCAGAACATCGATTACTGGAATTCGGTTTCCGGTAAGTTCTTCGAAACGGTCGGCGCGCACCTCCTCGAAGGCCGATTCCTCAACGATTCCGATGGCGCGAACGCTCCTCTCGCGGTCGTCGTCAACCACACCATGGCGCGCACTTACTGGCCGAAAGAAAGCGCCCTCGGACACCGCATCCGCACTAACGGACAGGCTCCGTGGCGTACCATCGTCGGCGTCGTCGCCGATATCAAGAACGCCGCTGTCGATCGGCCCGCCGGCACCGAGCTCTTCTTCCCCTTTCCACAAGCCCCTCGCGGACAAAGCTGGCTGGTCGTACGCACCCAGGGCGAGCCCTTGACGCTGGTCAGCGCCGTCCGCAAACAGATCCAGGAACTCGACCGCACGCTCCCCATCTCGAGCATCGGCACGATGGACGAAGTCATGTCGACCGCGCGCTCCCGCCCCCGCTTCCTCACTCTCCTGCTGACGATGTTCTCCTCGCTCTCGCTGATTCTCGCCGCGCTCGGCATCTACGGCGTGATCTCGTACGCCGTCGCCCAACGCACCAATGAAATCGGTATCCGCATGGCCCTCGGCGCACGCGGCGGCGATGTCATCCGCCTGATCGGAGCCAACGGCGCGCGCCTCGCCTTGGCCGGTACCCTCCTCGGCGGCATCGGAGCCTTCGCCCTCACCCGATTCCTCAGCGGCATGCTCTTCGGCGTCAGCTCCGTCGACCCCCTGACTTTCCTCGCAATGGCGGGGACCCTGATCGCCGTCACCCTCGTCGCCTGCTACATTCCCGCCCGCCGCGCCAGCCGTGTCGACCCCCTAATTGCTCTGAGGTACGAGTAACAAAAAGGGCGGCCCACCGATCCTCCGGCGGCCGCCCTTATTCCTTGACTTCTAACTCCTGCCCTTAGAAGCTTACTTTCACTCCTAACTGCAGTCCGCGTCCGCCGCCCGCACCCGTAATATATCCATAATTCGCGTTAGATACGTCAGTCGTCGGATTGTTGAATTGCGGAGTATTCGTCACACCGAACGACTCCCCGCGGATCTCCATCTTCGTCCTCTCCGTGAAATTGAAGATCTTGAAAATGGACATATCCAGGTTGAAGAAGTTCGGCCCCGAAAGCGTATTCCTTCCGGAGCTTCCGAACCGCACGCCCGTCGGCTGGAGGAAGCTGGACTGGCTGAACCACGCGCTGCCGCCCTTCGACGGAGTATTGATCCCGTACAGCTTCGTGACTTCCGCCACCTGGTCCGCCGTCTGGCTTGCGCCCGGCGTATTCAGCGAGCTGCCGTTTGCGCCGAACGTCATCGGAGTGCCCGTCATCAGCGTCAGAATGCTGTTGATCTGCCACCCGCCGAGCGTCTTCGCCACGATCCCGCGATTCAACCATTTGCGCCCCACGCCGAACGGCAGATCGTACACCCAGCTCTGCACGAACGTCTGGTGCCGGTCGAAATCCGTGCGCGCATAACTCCGCCGCGGATAGATGTAATTCCAGATGTTGCCGTCGTCGCCGGTCTGGAATGCCATGCCGCGCGCCAGCGTGTAAGCCGTTGTAACTGCCAGGCCGTTGTAGAAGCGCCGGTTGATCTTTACCTGCAGCCCGTGATACATCGAGGAATAGCCCGCAAAGTAAAGACTGGTGTCCGCCGTCCGCTTGAACTGCTGATACTCCGGACGGCCGTTCACGCCGATGCCCATCTGGCTTGGGTCCGTCGGCACGTTCAGGTTATAAGTCGCCGAGGTCCGCACACCGTGATTGCCCACATACGCCACGTCCATCGTGAAGTGCAGCGGCAGCGAACGCTGCACGGAGATGTTCCACGATTGCACGTTCGGGTTCTTATAGTTCAACGGAATCACGATGTTATTCTGCGTCAGCGACGGATTCGTGATGATCCCGTTGGCCGGGATCACCGCCAACTGGGGAGCCGGGAAGCCCGACGCCATCGAGAACGTGCCGGCCGGCGTTACGCCCGGCGCGTAAGCATTCGCGCCCAGTGAGTACTGGTTGTTCTGCTTCACCGGGAAATTGTATGCGTACGTGTTGTCGGGGAACGGCGTGTAGCTCACACCGAAGCCCGCGCGAATCACGGTCGCGTTGTTCAAGCGATAGGAGACGCCCAGGCGGGGCGCAAAATACTTCCAGTACTTCTTCATCCCCATGTTCATCGGGTTGTCGCCGATTCCGGCCAGCACCAGCGTGTTGTTGACCGGGTTGTAGTTGGAGAAACCGCCCGGGAATCGCGGCGTCGGCGGCGGGTAGAATTCCCACCGCAGGCCGAAATCAAGCGTCATCTTGCTCGATACCTGCCATTTGTCCTGCACAAACGCGAAGAACTGATGCCCGCGCAGCGCCGGGAAGTAGGCCGCGATATCGCGGCCGCCGTCCGACGGCTGATCCAGCAGGAAGCTCGCCATATTGTTCACCTGCCCGGTCTTTGGCGCTACGCCGCCGGGACCCGGATTCAGCGAGGTCTGTGCCGTATTGAAGTTGAACAGTCCGCGCGGATTGATCGTCTGCGTCTGCAGCAGATCGTCGCGCAGGCGGCGATAATCGACGCCCCACTTGATCGTATGGTTGCCGGCCGTCTTCGTCCAACTGTTCACCACGCTGATGTTCGCCTCCGCGCGATGCCACGGCAGGCTGTTTACATAGCCCACCAGCGGATTGCTGAAGCCGCCATTCAACTGAATGCTCGCCAGGCCGCTCGTCCAAGCGTCGATATTCACTCCGGGAATGCCGATGTCCTTGGACGCCGTCGTTCCGTAATCGGTTTGCAGTGCGTCGTTGTGGTAGTGCGCCACGCCCACTCGCAGTTCCGTGATCAAGGTCGGCGAAAAGATGCGGTTGTAGTTTGCGCCCATGCTGTACGTCTTCTGAATACTCGTGCCCTCGAACGCGCCCTGCGCGAAGCCGCCGGCCAGGCCGAACACCGGCGCCTGATATGTCACCGGGCGGGAGTAGCTGAAGCGTGCGCTCAACCGTGCTTTATCGGACGGCGAATCGTCCACCTTCACATCGAACGAATTGGTGTCTTTGGTGTACGGCAGCAGGGCGAAATAGTTGCTGTTCGGCGAAGCCTCGCTGCCCGCCAGGTTCGGCGCCGGCACCAGGCTCAGGATCTTCTGTGCGATCGGGCTGATCCGGTTACCCGGAATAATGTTCCCGCCAAACGGTGTTCGGTTCGTTCCGTCCGGATTTCCGGTTCTCGGATCGTACACCACCACCGCCCCGCTGGACAGTGTCAGTCCCGAACTAAGGTCTCCCGTCCGCCACGAACTCGGCGGAATCGTCCCCGTGTTCGTGTTGGCTTCGTGGTCCGTCACGCGTAAGAAATCGCCGAAGAAAAACAACTTGTTCTTCTTGATCGGACCGCCGATGTTGCCGCCGAAATAGTTGTAGGCCAGGTGGCCCACCGAAGTATCGAAGAAGTTGCGCGCATTGAACGCGCTATTCCGCAGGAACTCATAGCCCGCGCCATGAAATTCGTTCGTGCCCGATTTCAGCACCACGTTCGTGTTCGCTCCACTCGCGCGGCCCAACGACGCTTCGTAGTTGCTCGTCGATACGTCCACGGCCTGAATCGCTTCTATCGGCGGGACCATGATTTGCAGTAGCCCTGTGCGCTCGTTGTTGTAGATACCTTCGATTTGATAGCTGTTGCCCTGCCGCATCTGCCCGTTCACTTCCGTCTGCAGGGAGCTCACCGCGTTGAAGAACTGCGAATGCTGGAAGCTGGCCCGCGTCGTGCCGGGCACCAGGTTCAACAGAGATTGATAGTTGCGCTGCGTACCCAAAGGAAGCGATGCCGTCTGCACGACTTCGAGCTGAGCGCCCGTGTCCGCGCGATCGGTCTGCAGCAGCGGGGGAGCGCCCGTCACTTCCACCGTCTCCGTCATATTGCCGGGTACCAGTTGGATATCCACGCGCGTACTCGTGTTGACCGCCAGCGCGATGTCCTTACGATTTTCTTTCTTGAAGCCCTGCAGCTCTACCCCTACCGCATACTGACCCGGAGCCAGATCGGGGAAGGTATAGTTGCCGCTTTCGTTGGTTTGACTGGATCGGCTGATCCCGGTGTTGACTTCCGTAATCGTCACCCTCGCGTTCGGTACGACACCGCCGCTACTGTCCGTGACGGTGCCGAGAAGAGTAGCGTTTACCGCCTGGGAATAGCCGCACACGGCACCCAGGCAGAGTAGCGCGACCATGGCGCAGATCTTACGTAGACCCTGCATAACTGTATAACCCCCGTATTTGTGTTCTCCCGGTTTTGTCAACCAGGCCAATCGAGACTTGCGCAAGAATTATAAGCGCGATATCTCCGCGATTCAAGCCGTAGTTTCAGGCCCTGTCATTTCAGGTCCTGTCGTTTCAGGTCCTTATGATTCCAGAGATCTAAAGATATCGGCAGTTTCGCCCCGTTGCATGACGGACTCCCCGCCCAAACGCGCACGCGATACCATACGTCTAAGGAATCAGGGATGCTCCAGGACATTCGCTACGCGTTGCGCAATTTGCGCAGAACTCCGCTTTTCACCACCATCGCCCTCTTCTCGCTGGCACTTGGCATCGGCGCCAACTCGGCCGTGTTCACGATCGCCGACCAGGTCCTCCTCCGCCTTATCCCCGTCAAATACGCCCATCGCCTGGTCTACTTCACCAGTCCCGGCCCGCAAAACGGCATGGTGTTTGGGGAGAACCGCTTTTCCTACCCGATGTTCCAGGAGTTCCGGGATCACAACAGCGTCTTCGACGGCATCGCCGCCCGCTTCCCCACCGAGCTCAACCTCACCTACTCCAACCGCAGCGAACGCATCCAGGGTGAACTCGTCTCGGGCACCTGGTTCGACACCCTGGGCCTCGCTACCGTTCTCGGCCGGCCTTTGACCCGGGATGACGACCGTACGCCGAGCGGCCACCCGGTCGCCGTCCTGACCTACGACTACTGGAAATCGCGCTTCAACGGGAACCCGGGCATCCTGAACCAAACCGTCCTTCTCAATGGCCATCCGATGACCGTGATCGGCGTCGCGGCGCCGGGTTATCACGGGTTCGACCCTGGCGCGCGCGTCGACGTCCTCGTCCCCACGATGATGAAGAAGGAGATGACGCCCACCTGGAACGGTCTCGCCGAACGCCGGGTCATCTGGCTCCAGCTCGTCGGGCGGCTGAAGGCCGGCGTCTCCGAGCGGCAGGCGCAGGCCAGCCTCGAGCCTTACTATCACGGTCTGCTGATCATGGAGCTGTCGTCGATCAAGTTTCGCAGCGAGAGCAGCCGTGCCCGATTCGTCGGCAAGCCCCTGATCTTCATCCCCGCCTCAAAGGGCGTCTCCGATCTTCGCGATCAATTCTCCAGCCCGTTGCTGATCCTGTTCGGAATCGTCGGCCTGCTGCTCCTGATCGCTTGCGCGAACGTCGCCAACCTCCTGCTCGCCCGCGCCGTCGGCCGTCAGAAAGAAATCGCCGTCCGTCTCGCGGTGGGAGCCAGCCGGTCGCGCCTGATCCGCCAGCTTGTCGCCGAAAGCGTAATTCTCTCGCTCGCTGGCGGGGCCGCCGGCATCCTGTTCGCCTGGTGGACCGGCGGCGCACTCATCGGTCTGCTCGCCGATTCGGCCAACCTGCCGCTCACCGCTAACCCGGACCTGCGCGTTCTTGGCTTTACCCTGGCTCTCTCCACCCTGAGCGGTATCCTCTTCGGACTCGCTCCCGCCTTCCAGGCCACCTCTCCGAAACTGGCTCTCACGCTAAAGGATCAGGCCGGCAACGTTTCTCCCGGCGGCGGCCACGTCCGCCTCCGCAAGGCCCTGGTCGTTTCCCAGGTGGCGCTATCGTTATTGATGCTGATTGCCGCCGCGCTCTTTTCCCGTTCCCTTCACAATCTGAAGAGCGTCGATCTCGGCTTCCGGCAGGAGCGCCTCCTCAGCTTCACCCTGGATCCTTCGCTCGCCGGCTATCAGCCCGACCGCATCCGCCGCTTCGCGGAGGAAGTGCAGCACCGCGTCGCGGCCGTTCCGCGGATTCAGTCCGCCGCTGTGGGAGTGGTTTCGCTGATCACCGGCGATCAGAGCATGTCCACGATTTCCATCGAGGGTTACCATCCCAAGGACGATGAGAACATGAATCCCTGGTTCGACACCGTCAGTCCCGGGTACTTCGCTACCCTCGGCATGCCGTTGATCGCCGGCCGCGATTTCACCGCCCGCGATCGCGCCGGCTCGCCGCGCGTGGCCATCGTTAACGACGTGTTCGCGAGTTCTTTCTTTAAGAACGAGAGCCCCATCGGACACCGCTTCGGCACTGGGCGCAGCGCCAAGGCCGATATCGAAATCGTCGGCGTGGTGCGCGGGTCCAAGTACTCCAAGGTGGATGAAAAGATCCCGCCCGTCGTGTACCTTGCGTACGCGCAGGACGAGAACCCAAGCTCCCTCGTCGTTTACGCCCGCGCGGCCGGCGACCCCAAGGTGACCTTCTCCGCCCTTCGGCGCGAAATCAACGCGATCGATTCCGGCCTTCCGATCTCTCACCTCCGGACGATGGAAGATCAGCTCGATGAGTCGCTCTCCGCGAAGCGGGTAATTGCGTCCCTCTCCGTGTTTTTCGGAGTGCTCGCGACTCTGCTCGCCGCCATCGGGCTCTACGGAGTGATGGCCTACACCGTCACGCGCCGCACCCGCGAAATCGGCATCCGCCTCGCGCTCGGTGCCGGACGCGGCAACCTGCTAACGCTCGTCATGCGCGAAGTCGCCCTGCTCACCGCGATCGGCGTTGCCGTCGCCATCCCCGCAGCCCTCGCGCTCACCCGCCTGGTCCGCTCGGAGCTTTATGGGATCGTGCCCAACGATCCTGTGAGTATCGCTTTGGCCGCGGTGATTCTCAGCGCAGTCGCTTTGCTGGCTGGCTACATCCCGGCAAATCGTGCGACGCGTATCGACCCCATCCGCGCGCTGCGCTACGAGTAGCCCAGTTTTTCTCTGCCGGCTTTTGCTCTGCGGGCCTTTTCTGTGCGGCTTCTGCGCGACCGTCTTTGACTCTATCAGCGGCGGGATAGCCTGGTAGGGACGGGCAGATTCGAACTGCCGACCTGTCGCTTAGGAGGCGACCGCTCTATCCATCTGAGCTACGTCCCCGCACCGTCCCCATTATCGTACAAATTATCTGACGCTCTTACGCTCTTACGCTCAGACCGGCTCTTATCGGCTTTTAGCGAACGGCGCCCTTCGCGGCAATATCCTGCCGGTAATGCATTCCATTGAATGCGATCTTGCCGACCGCCTCATAGGATGCCGCGATGGCCGCTGGCAAATCCAAGCCGGAAGCCGTGACACCGAGCACTCGGCCGCCGCTTGTTTCGAGCCGCCCGTGCAGCATACGCGTCCCCGCCTGAAAGACCACCGCACCGTGCGCTTCCGCTGCCTCGACGCCGGTAATCTCCTTTCCCGTTTCGTACGCCCCCGGATAGCCCGCCGAGGCAAGCACGACACACACGCTCGGCCCGGGATTCCACTCCAGCGTCTGCCCCGCAAGGCGTCCTTCGGCGGCCGCGAGCAGCGCCGGCACGAAGTCGCTTTTCATTCGATGCATCAGAGGCTGCGTCTCGGGATCTCCCAGCCGGACATTGAACTCAAGCACCTTCGGACCGTCCGCGGTCATCATCAGGCCGGCGTATAGAAAACCCGAGAAGTCCATCGCCTGCACCGTCGGGTAGATCACTCGCTCCATCACCATCCGCGTATCGGCGTCGCTCAGAATGTTTGCCGCGGAGTAAGCGCCCATGCCTCCGGTATTCGGTCCGCGATCGCCGTCGAAGACCGCCTTGTGATCCTGCGTCGCCGCCAGTGGGACAGCGTCCTTGCCATCGCAGAGCGCGATGAAACTGACCTCTTCGCCGCGCAGAAATTCCTCGATCACCATCGGACCTTTTAACGTACCGAGGGCGGCTTCCGCTTCCTCCGCATTTTGCGCGATGATGACACCCTTCCCCGCTGCCAGGCCATCCGCTTTCAGTACGACGGGGTAGCCAAAGCGGCCCAGCGCCAGCCGCGCGTGGCTCGCGTCGTCGACGGTCTCGTATCGCGCTGTAGGGATTCCGCTCTGGACGAAAAAGTTCTTTGCAAAAATCTTGCTGCCCTCCAGTCTTGCGGCTGACGCCGTAGGGCCGACGATCTTTCTGCCGCGCGCACGGAAGGCGTCCACGACTCCGGCAACCAGCGGTGCTTCCGGACCGACCACAGTCAGGTCCGCGCCGACGGCTTCCGCCGCCGCCAGCGGTTCGCCGGGTACGCAGGTCGCGACTTTCGCCATTCCCGGATTTCCCGGGTTCGCAAACACCTCTATTCCGGCCTGCTTTGACTGCGCCAGTTTCCAGCAAAGCGCATGCTCTCGTCCGCCGCTCCCGATGACCAATATCTTCATGTAGGCGCTACCCCGTACAATGGTAGCAATGCCCGAACGTTACGACGTCGTTGTCATCGGCGCCGGACACGCCGGCTGTGAAGCGGCGCGCGCCTGTGCGCGCATCGGCCTGCGCACGGCCATGGTCACGATGAATCTCGACCTGATCGCGCAGATGAGCTGCAACCCGGCGATCGGCGGAATCGCCAAGGGACACCTCGTCCGCGAGATCGACGCTTTGGGCGGGGTGATGGGAGAGGTCGCCGACTCCGTTGGAATCCAGTTCCGCCTGTTGAATACGTCGCGCGGTCCTGCGGTGTGGTCGCCGCGGGCGCAGATGGATAAGAAGCTCTATCGCTTCCGTATGCGCGAGGTGCTCGAGGCGGAACCCAATTTACGCATAAAGCAGGCCGAGGTCGCTTCGTTGGAGATCGGCGCCGACCGGCGGGTTACCGGAGTGCTCCTGCGCGACGGGCGGACGATTTCCGCGGGTGCCGTCGTTGTCACAACGGGAACGTTCCTCAATGGCTTGGCTCACGTTGGTGAGATGACATACAGTTGCGGGCGCAATGGAGAGGCACCTTCCCAGCTCCTCGGCGATCAACTCCGGACGCTCGGTTTGAATTGGACGCGGCTGAAGACCGGAACTCCGCCGCGGCTCGACGGCCGGTCAATCGACTGGTCGCAGTTCGAGCCCCAGGCGGGCGATCCCAATCCGACGCCGTTTTCGTTTTTGACCGGCAAGATCGAGCGCCGCCAGATCGAGTGCCACATCGCTTATACGACCAGTGAGACCCGGCGTGTTCTGCAGGAGGCGATGCATCGCTCTCCTCTATATAGCGGCCAGATCGAGGGAGTCGGGCCGCGCTACTGCCCGTCGATCGAGGACAAGTTCGTCAAATTCCCCGATAAACTCCGTCACCAGATTTTTCTAGAACCCGAGGGCCTCGACACTCATGAGGTGTACGTCAACGGGATGTCGACCAGCATGCCAACTGATGTGCAGGTGGCAATGGTCGCGTCGATCCCGGGTTTGGAGAATGCCGAGATGATTCGGCCTGGGTACGCCATTGAATATGATGCGATTGACCCCCGCGAGCTGGACCACACGCTTGAAGTGAAGTCGATTCCTGGTTTGTACCTCGCCGGGCAAATCAACGGTACTTCCGGGTATGAGGAAGCGGGTTGTCAGGGACTTATTGCCGGGCTCAACGCTGCAATGCGGCTGAGCGGCGGCGATCCGGTGATCATTGGGCGGACCGAAGGTTATGCCGGAATCCTGGTCGACGACCTGATTACGAAGGGTGCCGACGAGCCGTATCGGATGTTTACGTCTCGCGCCGAATTTCGGCTGCACCTGCGGATCGACAATGCGGACGTCCGGCTCACGCCGTTAGGTCGCCGGGCTGGCCTGGTGACTGATGAGCGGTGGGAGCTTTTCCAGCGCAAGCAGCGGCAGAGTGAACTTCTCACCAAGGCATTCGAGAACCATAAGAACGGGCAGTTACTGAAGCGTCCCGAAGTGGTGATTGGCGATTTTACGCCGTGGATTCTCGAGGTGCTCGGCGAGGCTCCGGTTCGCGGTTTGCTGGAGACGATCTCGACCGAGTTCAAGTACGGCGGCTACATCCAGCAGCAAGAGAGACAGATGGAGCGGCTTAAGGATGCCGAAAGGCGTCCGATCCCGGCTGGCTTCGAGTACCGCGGAATTCCGGGTCTGTCGCGCGCGATTCAGGACAAATTACAGCGCGTCCGGCCGGAGACATTGGGGCAGGCAGGTCGGGTTCCTGGTGTCACTCCGGCGGCGATTGCGGTCC
>JAOAPT010000601.1 GCA_025463045.1 Candidatus Solibacter sp. | reverse complement strand
CATTCGCCAGGTTCAGGAAGACCGCGGCGTAAACGACGCCGGTCCGGTTCGGGTCAGCCGAGACCGCAGCAACAGAGCCGGAAATCCCCGGGAGATTCTGCCAGGTTGCGCCGCCGTTGTTCGTCTTGAATAGACCACTCCCTCCCTCATAAACTGTTTGCGGTCCGGAAGCGTCCATTGCGAGTGTGTGCACCACGAGATCGGCAAGACCGTTATTTGCGGCGGACCAGCTAATTCCACCGTCAACTGATTTTCGAACTCCGCCTCCGATCGTGCCCATGAAAATGGTCCCGCTTCCCCGCGGGTCCACAGCGATTGCCTGAACTGCAGCGGGACTGGGGCCGATATTGCTCCACGCACCACCATTCTGCTGGGCCATCACTAGGAATGGCGAAAGAAGTATACCGATAATGTTTGTTTTCACATCTTCTCCTATTGCTTTTCCATTACGAGGCGAAGCTCGGAGCGGTGACCGTCCGAATTCTGTTCAGTGACTTCGAGGATGAGTACGCGAGGCTTTTCGGCACGGCGAATGAGTCGGACTTGCCCGCCGCCGCACTCACGCACGATCTCCACTGTCCGGCGGTCGACGCGGCGTGACGATTGCGTCCCCGAACAAGTGGAGTCCTGGAACTTCCGGGCCTTACCGTCGAAATATAGGATCGTGCTATATGTTGACGCGCGCCCATCTTCCGCCAAGGTGTCCAAAGTAAACACCTCCCCTCGGGTGTGTGGTTGGATCCGAACGGTCACAGTCTTCTGATTTTCGACACGAGTCGAACGGGCTGTATTCAGTTTCCACACGCCAAAAGCCTCCCCAGCCCGGTAGGTGGCGCTCAGCAACATGAGCAACAGAGCGGCTCGCATGTGGCTACCTTGCGGCCAAAATGAGAAGAGAACAAGTTTATAGGGGTAGTAAGACCGTTTGATACGCTTGCACCACATTGAAAATACGAGGTATTCTCAATCCAATGCCATCGCTCGAGGGGGAGGCGCAGGCCGCACGGCAGCAACTGGAACGGGTCCTGGAGAGTGCCGGTTTCTCGCGCAACGAGCGCTTGTCGCGGTTCTTGCGATTCGTCGTCGAAAGGCATCTTGACAGCAAAGACCACGAATTAAAGGAATCCGTCATCGCGATCGAGGTTTTCGGGCGACGTCCTGACTTCGATTCCAGGCTTGATCCGGTGGTGCGAACGGAAGCGGCTCGGCTACGAGCAAGGCTTAACGAATACTACATAAAAGAGGGACAGGGCGATGCGCTGGTTATCGAGCTGCCAAAGGGCGGCTACGTGCCCCGCTTCCGCACGGTTGAACAGCCTCAGGTAGTGACTCCCATTGCGGAATACACTAGAGCGCGTTTTCGCGCTCGTTTTTGGGTCTCGCTCGGGCTTGCCGGCCTCGTTATTGGGCTCGGGGTCGCCGGGTGGTGGTGGATTCAACAGCGGAGCGCGCCGATTGCCATTGCGGTTCTGCCTCTGGAGAACACAGGCCATGCTCCCGCAAACGACTACTTTGCCGCCGGCCTAACCGATGAACTGATCCGCAATCTGTCGATTATTGACAGGCTGGCGGTACGTTCCAGAACCTCATCGTTTGGGATGAAGGGCAAGCCTCGCAGTATTCGTGAGGCGGGAGAACAACTGCAAGCCGATTACATCCTGGAAGGCTCCGTCTTGCGCTCTGGCCCGCAGTTCCGGATCAATGTCCAGTTGGTTCGGGTCCGTGACGATTTTCCACTTTGGTCAGGCACCTACGAGGCCGAGTTGACCGACATCTTTGCCATGCAGGAGGAGATCTCGCGCGGCATTGTGAACAACTTGCGCCTGAAGCTCGGCCAAGGGAGGCGCCGGTATGAAACGAGTATCGAAGCCTACGATCTCTACCTCCACGCACGCGCTCTACCCAATCAGCGCAGCCGCGAGCCCGCCCTTAAAGCCGCCGGTTTATACCAGCAGGTGATCGCGAAAGATCCGTCGTTCGCGCCGGCTTATGCGGGTCTGGCGGCGGCGTACGCTGCCATTTCGTCCCAAGGTTTTCGCGACCACGATGATGAATTGATGCAAATGCGCACGGCGGCCGAGAAAGCGATCCTGATGGATCCACTCTTGAGCGAAGCGCACCAGGCGCTGGGGAATGTCTACTCACGCGACGGGCAATGGGCGCACTCCGAAGAAAGCTTCCGTCGCGCGATTGCGCTCGAGCCCAGCAACTCGCTGGCTTACAGCGACCTAACGCTCGTTGTACTGCTGCCGCTGGGCCGGATCGATGAAGGGGTCCACGAAATGCAGATTGCGGAGAAGGCCGATCCGCTCTCACCCTGGGTGCAGTCCAGTTTGGCTTGGGCGCTGCTGTCAGCCGGCCGGTATCAGGAAGCCGCCAAACACTGCGAGCAGGCAGCGGAGACCCGGTGTCTGGGCCGCGCGAGACTGGAGCAAGGGAAGATTGAGGAAGCGATGAAGCTCTTCGCCAAAGAGGCGAACCCGTATCCGCAGTATCTAGGCTACGCCTACGGTCTGGCTGGCCGGCGTGAGGAAGCCGAGAGATTTGCAGCCGCCGCAGCGCCAAACGCGTTCACCCAAGCTCTCACTTTTGCCGGCTTAGGGGACAAGGATCGCACTCTGGAAGCCCTGGACCGCATGGCGTCCCTTGGAGCGGTGCGGGTAGGCCGGGCCCTCAACTCCCCGGAATTTGCCTTCCTTCGCGGCGATTTGCGTGTGAAGGCTCTTCGCAAGAAGGTGGGCTTACCGGAGTAGGCAGCGCGCAATTCGGCAATCAATCACAGCGATAAGGTATGAGCAAACGCGCTGCGTGGGAGCCCCAAACGCTCGTATTTCCGACAGTGGCCCACCTCGCTGACGGAACGGCCGCAAAGATAGATCCTTCGTAGTCGCGCAGCGTTTACCGATGCGCTCGCTCTGGGCGGTTGACGCGCCACTCGGAGAATGCTCACATCCGACCGGGCCTCACTTGGCGGTTTGCAATGAGCCTTCGTCCATGGCAAACGGCAAGTGGCAGCCATTCACAATGTGCCTACGGTCGACCTTCACGAACTTTCCGATCTGCACAATCAACTGCGGTGCCGAAGCGCGCAGCAATGTCCGCGCGTTGGCCAGAGATGGAGGAGAGGACGACGAGAGCGACTGTACACGAGCCACGGACATTGCGGGTACATCAAGGACGGCGACGTGGACAACGACACGACGCTGCAGTGGCTGGCGAAATCGGCGCTCTCGCACGCGCGGGCCGGGGCGGACATCGTGGCGCCGTCGGACATGATGGACGGGCGGGTGTGGGCGATCCGGCAGGCGCTGGACGCGAACGGGTTCGACCGGATGCCGATCCTGTCGTACGCGGCGAAGTTCGCGAGCGTGTTCTACGGTCCGTTCCGCGAGGCGGCGGAATCGACGCCACAGTTCGGGGACCGGCGGAGTTACCAGATGG
>JAOAPT010000595.1 GCA_025463045.1 Candidatus Solibacter sp. | reverse complement strand
TCAAGGCCGCTCTCAGAATTCCCATTGGCCGATTGTACACGAGCCCGGCCCGGCCCTCGCCTACCACCGCAGCTTTAAATCCGCCGTCCACTTCTCGTTCGATTTCTCGATCTCGTCCCACGTCACTTCGCGATTCAAGTATGCCGCGGTCCGTCCCAGGATCGCCGTCATATTGCTCCGCACCGATTCCTCGAAGTTATAAATCGGCTTCCCCTCGCGAATCGACGCGACGAACAGCTTCACGTTCTCCACCGCGCCGCCTTTGAACGTATCGTCCTTCTCCGCGCCCATCCACGCGTTCTTCCCCGTGATCTTGATCAGCCCGCCGTAGTGCGAATCGGCGCACCCGTCGATCCCGAACACCCGCACGCACAAATCGCTGAACGAGTTTGTCAACTGATTCGAACTGAAATCCGCCTGCACGTTGCCCGGATATTGGAACTGCACCAGGAAGTGATCCCACGCGTCGCCCGCATCGAACGGCGTGCCGCGCCAGTCCGTCCGGCCGCCGCTGCCGTACGCCTTCAGCGGATGCCCCTGCAGCAGCCAGTTCGCCACGTCGATCACGTGGATATTCTGCTCGACGATGATGTCCCCGCCGAGCACTTTGTCCATATAAAAATTCGCCATCCGCCGCTGCCCGGCATCCATCCCCGCCGTGCCCTTGTCCTTCGACGGACGCCCCGCGTAGTAGAACACCTGCGCCAGCGCGGGCTTGCCGACATCGCCGCGATGCACGCGCGTCGCGAGTTCCTTATACACGTCCCGGGACCGCGTTTGGAAGTCCACCCAATACGTCAGCTTTTTCTTCTGCGCCTGCGCGCCGCTCGACAGCACGCTCTTGCATCCCGGCACATCGACCGCTACCGGCTTCGCCATGTAGACGTGCTTGCCCGCCTCCACCGCCGCCATCGCCTGCTCCGCGTGATAGTACGTCGGCGTCTCGATCACCACCGCGTCCACCGCCGAGTGCGCCAGTTGCTTCCCCGCCTCAGGCCCGTAATACGCGCGCGACGCGTCGACCTTGAACTTGCCCGCCGTCGAATCGAGATTCGCCTTCACCACATCGGCCAGCGCGACCACGCGCGCGCCCGTGTGCTCCGGAAAGAACGGCCCGATCCAGTTGCCGCGATTGCCGCAGCCGATCAGTCCCACTTCGACATTCGAGTTCGCCTGCGATCCGAACACCGTCTCCGGTTTCAAGATCAGGATTCCGCCAACCGCCGTCTTCAGAAAATCACGCCGTTCCGCCATAAATCCTCCTGCTGAGCGAAATCGTAGCAGCCTGCCTGCATGTATCCCACCCTGCGCGGCGGCCCCCCTTCCCGCTACCGAAAAAATCGCGAACTTCCGCGCCCCGCCAGCGTATCCATCTCTGTAGACCCGCAGCCAAGGAGACCAATCCGTGAACGTTCTAACAGAGATCCGCCAGGTGGCACGACGTCTGACGCGCTCACCGATGTTCACCGCCGTCACCCTGCTCACCATCGCCATCGGCATCGGCGCTAACAGCGCGGTCTTCAGCGTCGTCTACGGCATTCTCCTCAAGCCGCTTCCCTACCCCGATCCCAACGCCCTCGTCGCCGTCTGGCAGACCGCCCCGCGCCTCAACCTCAAGAAACTCGAAGCCTCGCCATCCGACTACTTCACCTTCCGCGACGAGAACCACTCCTTCCAGAACCTCGGAATCTACAGCAGTGGCAGCGTCGCCATCACCGGACGCGCCGCGCCAGAGCAGATTCGCTGCCTCTTCACAACTCAGGGTACGCTCGAAGCCCTCGCCATTCCGCCCGCTCTCGGCCGTTGGTTCACCGCCGATGACGACAGTCCCTCCTCCCCCGAAACCGTCATCCTCACCTATCCCTACTGGCAGCGAAAATTCGGCGGATCGCCCTCCGCGCTTGGCGGTCAACTTACCGTCGATGGCAAACCCACCGTGATCGCCGGAATCATGCCGCGCGGGTTCCGCTTTCTCGATAGCGACGCCGAGATCCTTCTTCCCCTGCGCTTCGATCGCGCCAAGCAACATCTCGGTAATTTCAGCTACGATGGCATCGCCCGTCTCAAACCCGGCGTCACGCTCGCCCAAGCCAATGCCGATGTCGATCGCATGATCCCGATCGTCAATCGCAAGTTTCCGCCGCCTCCCGGCTTCAGCGTGAAGCTCTTTGAAGACGCCGGTATCTCGGCCACCCTGCGCCCGCTCAAGGACGACGTGGTCGGCGAACTTGGCAAAGTCCTCTGGGTGCTCACGGCCAGCATCGGAGTCGTCCTGCTGATCGCCTGCGCCAACGTCGCCAACCTCCTCCTCGTGCGCGCCGAAGGCCGGCAACAGGAACTCGCGACCCGCATGGCGCTCGGCGCCGGAGCCGGCCGCATCGCCGCCGCGCTGCTCACCGAAAGCATCTTCCTCGGACTCCTCGGCGGCATCATCGGGCTCGGCTTCGCCTGGGCTGCGCTCCGCGCCCTCGTCGCCATCGCGCCCGCGTATCTTCCGCGGCTCGACAGCATCTCGCTCGACCCGCTCGTCATCGCCTTCACGCTCGTCCTCTCCGTCGTCGCCGGCATCCTCTTCGGACTCATTCCCGTCTTCAAATACGCCACGCCGAATGCCAACACCGCGCTCCGCGGCGGCGGGCGCGGCCTCAGCCAGAGCAGGGAGCGCCATCGCGCGCGCAACGTGCTCGTCGTGCTGCAAACCGGGCTCGCCGTCGTCCTCCTGATCGGCGCCGGACTGATGATCCGCACCTTCCAGGCACTCCGCCAGGTCGATCTCGGCATCACCGCCGCCGCCCGGCTGCAGACCTTCCACATCGAAATTCCCGAAGGCCAGGTGAAGGACCAGCAGCGCGTCTTCCGCATGCAGCAGGAGATCCGCCGCAAGCTCGCCGAACTCCCCGGCGTCGATTCCGCCGCGTTCGCCAACTCCGTGCCTACCGACGGGAACAACAGCACCGACGTCCTCTTCGCCGCAGACCCGCATCACGCGGAGGGCGAACTGCCGCCCCTCCGCCGCTTCAAGTTCATCACGCCCGGCTTCTTTCCAACGAAGGGTACGCGCCTGATCGCCGGCCGCGATCTCACGTGGACCGACCTCGACCAGCGCCGCAACGTCGTCATCGTCTCCGAGTATTTCGCGCGCGAAATGTGGCGCGATCCCGCGCACGCGCTCGGCAAGCGCATCCGCGAAGGCTCGAAGGACGAGTGGCGCGAAATCGTTGGCGTCGTCGGCGATATTCGCCACGATGGCGCCGATCAGAAAGCCCCCGCCACCATCTACTGGCCCGCCGCCATG
>JAOAPT010000534.1 GCA_025463045.1 Candidatus Solibacter sp. | reverse complement strand
TAAGCCCCAGCGTTTCAGCTTGTCAATAGGAATTAGTCTGCCGATGCATTGCGTGCGGCCAGGTGCGGGCAAACCCGGTTGTATGGATTGACGGTTTCAGGATGGGGTTCGGTGGTGAGGTACCAGCGCAGGGCAGAAGCAGCGCCAATGCCGGCAGCGCCAATTCCGGCAGCGTCAATGCCGGCAGCGACAGCGCCGCCGATCAATGCGCCAACCGCCGCAGTTTTTGAGGAGGGTTAGTTGCGATATTGTCCGTCGTAGTTGTCGATCCGCGGCGCTTCTATTTCAAGGTTTGCGCCACATTCAAGGCTTGCACCAAGCTTGCGAGATCGTAGCTGCCTTCGTGTCGAATGCCATTGATGAAGAACGTCGGCGTACCGCTGACGCCGCTCAACATGCCGCTCTCGATATCCTCCTGCACCCGGCTCACATATATATGTCCCCGGAGTTCCCTGACAAACCGTGGAATATCGAGTCCGATGTGTGCGGCGTAAGTGAGCAAGTGCGGCGGCTCGAGCGCCGGCGAATTCTCGAACAACATGTCGTGCATGTCCCAGAAATGCCCTTGCGCTCCCGCAACCTCGGCGGCTTCAGCGGCCGGTTCCGCTTGCGGGTGAATTTCCACCAGCGGAAAATGACGGTACACAAAACACAGTTCGTCGCCAAACTCGGTCTGAATTACCTTTACGTTTGGGTAGGCTGCTTTGCAATGCGGACACTCGTAATCGCCATACTCGACCATGATCACCGGGGCATCCAGAGATCCCTGGTAATGGTCGCGCTTGCTGATAGGTGGTGTAAGTTTACTCATCGTCCTGTCCCCTCGTATTCGTTCTTTTGATATCTATCCTTCTATCTCCAGCGCGTGTCGAAACAGGGCTTGGCTTGCTCGCCTCGCTGTTGGGCCAACGTAAGATAGTCGATGTATCCTAATTCCCCGCCCCCGTAGTAAGTCGACGGATCGTCGCGGTTGAGCGGCGCATGCTCGCGAAACCGCTCGGGCAGGTCGGGATTCGCCAGGAACTTGCGTCCGAACGCGATCGCGTCCGCACGACCGGTCGAAAGCCACTGCTCGGCAGTGTCCTGCGCGAAACCGCCCGCAATCATCAACGTGCCGTGATAGGCGTTCCGGATCAACTCAAGAATCCGGCGGGACCGCTCATCGGGCTCGGTATGGTTCTCGATCGCGGTGATCGCCGGATTTACCAGATGCAAATATGCCAACGCATACGGCGTCAGCATTTCCGACACATACCCGAACGTCGCTTCGGGATCGTCATCGGCAATATCGTTAAACGTTCCCAGTGGAGACAGGCGCACCCCGACGCGGTCCGACCCCCAAACCGGAATAATCGCTTCCACTACTTCCTGCAGCAAGCGTGCCCGATTCGCCACCGCACCGCCATATTTGTCCGTGCGATGGTTGGTCTTCGAACTCAAGAACTGATCGAGCAGATAGCCGTTGGCGCCGTGAATCTCGACGCCGTCGAACCCGGCTTCCATGGCGTTCCTGGCGCCGCGCTCGTATTGCCGCACAACGTGAGGAATCTCCACGGTTTCGAGCGCGCGCGGCGTTACAAACGGAACCATCTCGCCTTCTCCCAGTTCGTTTTCGATGAACGCTTCTCCCGCCGGTTTGATTGCGGAGGGCGCTACGGGCAGCATTCCATCCGGTTGCAACGCGGGATGCGAAATCCGTCCGACGTGCCACAATTGCAGGAAGATCAAACCGCCGATGGCGTGCACGGCTTCGGTGATTACTCGCCAACCTTCGATTTGGACACGGCTATGAATCCCAGGTGTCCACGCGTAACCTTGCCCCTGCATCGACACCTGGGTCGCTTCTGAAATGATCAGCGCCGCCGAGGCGCGTTGGGCGTAATAGCACGACATCAGCGACGTCGGCACATTCCCCTCCTGGCGCGCACGCGAGCGCGTTAATGGCGCCATCAGAATCCGGTGACGCAAACGGTAGCGACCGAGGTTCAGGGGTTCGAATAGAGGTCCCTCGCCGGCTTTTGCGCCTACCGGCAACGGCGTTGAGGTGGTCATAATGATTTCTTGCCATTAAAATGTAGCCGGGACCGATGTGCTCCCGGCCAGTGCGGTGTACCGACGACGGCTATCTATAGGTCGACGAACATGGGGGTACGAACATGGGTCGACGAATCTGACGCCCAGCTAAATGACGTCCCACTAACCTAGTGCCGACCGGCGTGTTGCTTTTCCTTGCCGGACGAGGACTTCTTGCCTGACGAAGCAGCGTGTTTCGCTGGTTCTTCGAGCTGGTCCTTGACGGTATCGCGACTGACCAGTTTGTTGAAGTAACTTATCTTACCCTCCGCCGTTTTCTCTTCGTAGATAAAGGCCAACTTCTTGTCTTCGAACTTCTTGAACCACTCGTCCCAGGAGATCGGCTCCAGATTCGGGTCTGGTCCGTCGGGAAAATCGATTCGCAAAAGGCCGGGATCGTCGCTGTCGGCGGACGTGCCTTTCACATGTGCCGGTACGCCGTGACGTGCTTCGACCCACCTTCGGATCTCCTCGTGATCAATTGTTACTTTTGTCAAATCAGACATAATTACTCCGCGGGTCTTTGGGCAACTCAGGCTCCAATGAGCCATCCTCTACATACCGGGCGGTTCTGGAGTGATATGTAGAAGCGCGAGGTATCCAGATTGCCGCCGAAATCCGACCTGCCCCAGGGCACGCTCGACCTCCTGATTTTGCAGATCGCCGCCCTCGGGCCGGTGCATGGGTGCGCCATCGCACAGCGCCCGCAGCAGGTATCGCACGACGTGGTGCAGGTGCCTCAGGGCTCGCTCTGCCCTGCACTGCACCGCCTCTGCTGACGGCCGCTTGGAAGCAGACGGAGACCGGCCGAGAAGCCGCAGGACGTGATCAACAACTCGATGGCGGCCTGGGAGGTCGGCGGCTTCGCGCTGGCGAATCTCGACCCGAACAAGCCGTACATCGGGCCGCAGACCTGTACGGCCCGTGGGGAGCGCCGGGATTTCAGGCTGGCGAAGCGCACGAAGCTCGGGGAGAAGCGTGGTCTGGAAATCCGCGCGCAGTTCCTGAACGCGTTCAACATGGCGAACTTCCTGTTGGGCTCGGCGGGCAGGCGGCGTGACGTCCTCGTTCGGGCAGACCACGAATGCGTATCGCGATTTCACGGTGTCGGGGACGAATGATCCCGGCGGACGTGTGAAAGAATTCCAGGCGCGGTTTAAGCGCTGCGACTGTGACTGCGCTTTGGCGAGCGACGGAGCGGTGGCCTTCCTCGTGACCACCGCTCCCTTACGGTCGCGGCTCGGTTTGTTCTTTTCGGTTTGTGCTTTTCGGTTTTGTTCTTTTTGATTTGTGCTTTTTGGTTTGTGCCTTTTGGTTTGTGCTTTTTGGTTTGTTCTTTATTGGTTTGTTCTTTTTGGTCCTGTCGATGTTTTGGCAATTGTCGAGGGTTGACAGGCGACGAACTACGATCGCCTGTCCCACAGGGTACGATTACGGATGATGGCGTTCCGCCGACTCCTTCTGATTGGTGTGTTGTTGTCGTTCACGTGTTCCGCGCAGATTGCGCAGAATAGTCGCGGACTGGTTCTCACGGGCTCGGCGCAATTGTCACCCACCAGCCGCATCGAAATCTGGCTGTCGCTCACCGATAAGATCGAAATGCCGCCGATCAGTTGGTCGGGCGATGACGAGACGGATGAGTCGACCGGCGCCCAATGGTTTAAAGATCAGGCAATCTATCGGGAGAAGTTGAAGGCGCTATTCACGCGGGCGTGGCGGGTGGCGCCGGGCGTGAAAGAAGAGGTCTATGCGCAGGTCGCCTTCGAATCGATGACGGGCGCGCAACAAGCCGCGGCCGTGAAACTGCGGCCTTCGGGTCTTCCGGTAGCGAAGTTCTCGCAAGCCTCCTATGAGATTTCGATTCCGTGGGAGGCCCTGCCGCCGACCGATCGACTGCGAATCGAAAGTGTGCGGCTGGCGGTGAATGTGATCGAGGTCGACCGGGCGCCGCGCCGTCCAGAGTTGCCCTCAGTTGCGCTGAATCCACCGATCGAGCTGAATTTCACCTCTTGCCACAAGGCTCTGGAAACGAGCGCGGGCAAGCCGGCGTTTGCGTTGGTGGCCTCGTCGTCCACGGCAGAGGGAGCCTTCGCACTTGAGAACGAGCGGACTTGTTGCGGATACTCAGCCGCCCCCGACATTGCCATCTCTCCCCGAATCGCGCCGGTCGAGAACCTCGTCCAACGAATCGGATTGACGGAGTTTCTCTGCGGCTCGCCGCTCTCTTATCGCAAAGGGAAAGTGGTCACGAACGCTTCGCTCGAGCTTGCACCCGGCTCCGGTTTCGAGCCTCTCGAGGCGCTCCCGGCGAGCCTGCCTTCGCACCGGCTGCCGGACGGTGTGCGGTTGTTCCGGGACGGTCCGCTGTGGGCGGCGCGGCAGCAAACTTCCGGCGAATGCGCGGCCTGTCCGTGGGCGCACCTGCTGATTTTTTCGCTGACGCCGTCGGGGGAAATCGCGCGCGCGCTCGACTTGAAGGAACGGGTGGACGACTTTCAATACGAGGTCGAGGTGTCGCCGGACTGGCAGACCGTGACGGAGTTCAAGAAGCGGGACGAAGTGTGGGCATCGAAGAGCTATTGCCTGCGTGGAAACGTCTACGAGCCTTGCGGCGAGAACGCGCATTCGGCGGCGCCGAAACACGGCTTGCTCCATGCGCCCGTGGAGTGAGTCAAAGCTCCCCCTCCAAATCCTTGCTGTCGATCAGAGCTTGGGCAAGGGCTCGCGCCTTGGAGAACTCGTCGATCGGCTCACCGGTCCACCGGTCGCGGTCCGCCCAGAAGGGGCACTGCGGACATTTCTCGCCGTCGGGATAGTCGATGCCTTCCTCGTGCGGGCAGCCGATGATGCGATTGAGCATCGCCACGCTCTTTACGCCGTTCTCTTTGATGATGCGCATGATATTGGCCTCAACCATGCGATCGTGCCGGACGTCGCCGGTCTCGGAAAAGAGGCGCTCCATGACCGGCTCTGCGTCCTCGGACATTTTGAGCTCCACGGCGACCTTACTGGCACGGGTGTCGTCCGGTCCGTAGAAGGCCACGGTCACACAAGGATAACCGCGGAAGCCGTGCCGCGCCTTCTTCGCGAGCGGGGAATCAGGGCGTTTTTTGAACTTCATATTTACTGATCGTGTCGTTAACATTAACTAAAGTCAAGATCGCGCACAGGCCCGCGCGGGTCATAAACTGAGGCATGATTTGGGCTCTCGCCGCAGTTGCTGCCGCCATCCTGTTCTTCCTGTATTTCAATCGCCCGTCGCGGCTGGTGATCACCCTGAGTTCCGCCGCGCACAATGCAACGACCAAGAAGGACTGGGCGACGGCGAAGAAGTTTCTCACTCTCGCGCGTGAGAAGGCGGGCAAGCTGAAAGAGCCGCTGCTATCGCAGATGACGGCGGTCGTCGAGCTGCAATGGGGCACCGTGCTCTACCTCCAGGGAAACTTCGAGGAAGCGGAAGAGATGCTGCGACAGGGACTGGTGAAAGCGCGCGCCGCGCTCGCGCCGGGCGCCAATGTTTTGATGTATGGCGATGTAGCGTGGGGCGAGTTGTGCACGGATTCGGGCCGGCACGCCGAGGCGGAAGTGATTTACCGGCGCGTGCTCGCAGTCGACGAGGAGCGCGGAAATATCGGGGGCGCGATCTTCGATCTGCAGCGCGTGGCCGATTGCCTGATCCGGCAGGATCGCCGCGTCGAAGCAATGTGCGAGATCCGACGCGCGATGGATATGGAGGCGAGCATCGTCAAAGGAAATCCGATCTCGATGTGCCTGCCCGATCTGGTTTTCTGCCGCGAGGAATACGAAGAAGCGCGGAAGTTATATCGCGAGAAGGTGGAGTACTGGCAGCAGCAGGCAAATGTGCCGGAGCAGATCGATGTCGGCCGTTTGCAGATGCGCCTGGCGATCTCCGAGGCGCGAACCGGGCACGCCGCGGAGGCGAACGAAATGTTCACACGCGCGGCGGCAACGTACGAGCAGACACTCGGCGCAAATCATCCGAAGGTCGCGGCGGCGCGCGTCTATCTTACGGACAGTCTGCTTAAGGCCGGCGCTAACGCGTGAGATAATGTCTCACGCCATGTCTGCACACAGTGTTTTTCGTATTTCCGCCGCAGCGCTATTGCTCGCCGCTACGCTTTGCGCACAGCCTGCCGCCGGGGGGCGCGGGGGACCGCCGATCTCCGAAGCGATGCGCCAGGCCCAGCAACTGATGCGCGATGGCAAGCTCGACGAAGCGCTCGCGATTTATGCGAAAGAGAACGCCAACAACCAGGCCGGCACGGTGCTTGACCTGATGGGAAAGGGCGGCGAGGCGCGCAAGTATTTTCAGAAAGCGATCGATGGGGCGGCCGATCCGGCGGCGAAGGCGAACGCACAGCGCGCGATGGCGATGTCGTACGCCTTCGAAGGCGATTGCAAGAACACGCTGAAGTACGAGCAGATGGTGATGGCGTACTGGGTGACGCGCGAGCAGGCCGAGCCGCAGAATGCGTTCTACCAGCAGGGCGAGATGGCGAACGAAGCGGCGCGCGTTTGCATTGATGCGGGCGACCTGGAGACGGCCGCGACCTGGTACGCGAAGGGCACCGAACTTGGGCTGAAAGAACCGGGCAACGAGACGCATCCGGCGAGCCTGTGGAAGTTCCGGCTGGAGCACGCGCAGGCGCGGATCGCGGCGCGCAAGGGTAATAAGGCCGAAGCGAAGAAGCACGTGGACGCTGCGAAGGCGCTGCTCGATGGCGACCCGAAGATGGCCGAACAGCAGGCGCGATTTTTCCCGTATCTCACGGGCTACGTAGCGCTCTACACGGGCGAGTACAAGAAGGCGCTCGACGACTTTCAGAAGACGATCGCGATGCCGGGGAATGCGGCAGATCCGTTCTACCAGTGCCTGCTCGGGATGACGTACGAGAAACTCGGCGAGAAGGAAAAGGCGATGGAATGTTATCGCAAGGCGTCGAGTTCGACGGCGCACAATCCGCCGGCGGCGTTCGCCCGTCCGTTCACGCGGAAGAAGCTCGGCTAACATAGTTGCTCTAGTTACAGGCACTTACTCACAAGCCATTTTCCCCTCGGGACTCACGCGCTTCGCGGGAAGGACAATTCCGCTTACACAGGTCCGGCCCATTACGGAAAGCTGCGCTCGCCCGCGGCGATCGTACGCGACGCGGCGGGGAATTTATACATCGCCGAGGCCGCGCGGATCCCCAGGATCGACACGTTGGGAGTCATCACCACGCTGACTGCGGTGAACAAGCCGCAGGGGATCGCGGTGGACAGCCG
>JAOAPT010000513.1 GCA_025463045.1 Candidatus Solibacter sp. | reverse complement strand
GCAGGGTTATCGTTGTTGGATCAGGCGCTTTTCGGGATGAAGATCGTGGCAGGCCCGGCACGTTGCCTCAAGCCTGCCATAGGTCTGGAGCGCCTGATCGAAGTTACCGGCTTTCACGCGCGTGAAGATCTGCCGCGATTCCTCCAGGTTTTCATTCGCCAGCTTCAGGGCGTCATCCTGTTTCGCCTTGTTCCAGAGCGATGCCTCCTGCGCTGCGGCCTTCGCGAGTTTGTCCGCAAGGCCGGCAGCTTTCGCTGCCGCCTTCGCGTCCAGCGCATCCTTCAAATCGTCCTTCCATTCCTGAACCTGGTCCATCGCTTTCTTGTGGCGCGAAACGTCGTCTCCCGCCGGGAGGCAGATCCCTGCGGCGATAAGCAGTAGTAGGGGCTTTCCTTTCATTTCATGGCGTCCTCATAGAAATCCAATCGTGCGTCCTGCCAGTCCAACCGTGCACCACAGGGCCAGCGACCCGGCCGCGCCCAACTTCGACCCCAGCGATGGCGTGCCGTCCGTTCCAACCTCGATCAGTCTGCGGTGCAGAGTGAAATGAAACGTCACGGCGAAAACGAACAAGAGCATCTTCACGCGAAAGGCCGGATGGTAGTAGCACTTCATCGCCTCGGCCGCCACCAGGAGCGCTCCGGAGACCGCCGTCAGTAGCAAACTCCCTAGGAAGAGAGGCGCGAGATCGCGGGCGACGCGCGGAATCGACACGCGCCGGAAGCCTACGCCGAGGATGCCGAGATCGACAAGCAGGACCGTTCCGCCGAGGCACGTCAGGGCGAGCAGGTGCACCATCTCGACGATGGCAAAACCCCACTTCGAATCACGCATGACCGCGAAAATCGGCGCGTGCGCGGCCCATTGGAATAGAGGGAGGAGCGTCATCTCAGTAATAGGCGATGGCCCGGCCGGCGACGATGATCCCGCTCCATAAAGTGAGCGACAGGGCGGCTGTCAGGCGCGCACGCCAGGGAGTCGTGCGGGCATCGTCCCAGGCGGCGACACTTCGGTAAATGGTGGAGTGGAACACCAACGGATTCAGCCCGGCGATGAACAGAAGCAACATCTTGAGGCGGAAGGCGGGATTGGCGTACGATTTTGTAGCTTCGGCCAGGAAGAGAAGGCCGCCGCTCACAAACATGGCGACGAAGCCGGCCCACGTGAGCGGGAGCACCCGGCCTGCGACCTGCGAAACCCGCTCATGTTTGAGCACAATGCCGAGCAGTCTCAGGTCTACGATCGCGACGGTTCCCGCAACGAGGGCGATTGCCAGGACGTGGACTGTCTCGATGATCGGGAAGACCCAGTCCAATTCCCGGATCGCCGTGGCAACCCCGGTGTCGTTAATCCACTGGAAGAGAGGAAACAAGGGCATTAATGGGCAATATATAAGTATATTGATCGAGAATAGGGCATATGCCTCGGATAGTCAACCTCGTTGGCCCTACCGCCACGCGGCAGATAGATAAGACACGGATACCGCGATCAGCACGGTCCCAAGGATGCGTTGCAGCAGGCGGACCGGCACATGCCGCTGGAACCGGGCACCGCAGTACATCCCCACCACCCCTCCCGCGCCCATCAGCAGGGCAAGTTGCTGATCGGGACCGGCATTCAAACGGCCGTAGAATGCCACGCCGACGGCGGATGTGACAAAGGTGGCGAGCAAAGTGGGGCCGCTGACCGCGTATAGGGGCAAGCCGACGATGGTCACCAGAAACGGCGCGAGGATCGAGCCGCCGCCGATGCCGTAGGCGCCGCCGAGGATTCCCACGGCGAACGAAACGACGGAGATTGCCACCGTCTTGCATTCGTAACGCGCGCCGTGAAATTCCAGGATGAGTGTGCGCCAGGACGCATGCCCCGACCGCGCCACCCAATCCGAGCCAGAGGGCGCTGCATTCTCCCGCGGCTTGTCCAGCAATAGCCGGATACCGAGGTAGAGCAGAAGCAGGGCGCAGAAGATCTTGAACCGGTTGGCATCCGAGAGCCAGTGGACCCGGATCCAGACGCCGAGCAACGTGCCAGGCACCGTCCCCGCAGTGAGCAACATGGCAAGCGGAAATACCAGCCGGCCCTCCCGGAAGTACCGGTAGACCGCGCCAGGTGTGGCAATCACGTTGAACAGGAGGCTGGTGGCACTGACCGCGGGCCCCGCCGCACCCAGGAAACTCATCTGAAAGGGCGCAAGCAGCACCGCTCCCGAGATTCCCGCCATTGAAGTAACGAACGAAATCACAAATGCAGCCAGGGGTGGTAGCCAGAGAATGACCGGCATGTCAGCGAGATGCCCCGTTTGGAGTAGTTGAAGTCATTTTGCTCGGATTTCCGGAAGATTCCTCTTGACCAACTCGCAATCTGACTATACTCTATCAACATAGTAGTGAATTAAGCCGGGAGGTTGCAACTGATAAGGCTTTGGGACCTACCCAAGTGCCTTCCCTGTCCGCCGGGTCCATGATGCCCGGCACAGCCTGACTTGGCCTCAGCATCGCCACGAATGCCGATCCTGAGCTCTGCTTGCAGTTTAAGGAGACCTCATGAGAATTGTGTTTCTGGCGGTATTGCTAGCTTCCAGCGCCTTGGCCCAATCGTTCTACGGCGGATTGCGCGGACGCGTGCTTGATCCCAAAGGTGCGGCTGCCGCTGCCGCCATCGTGACCTTGACCGATGAGGGCAAATCGTCCGGGCGAAAGACCGTCACCAATGACCAGGGCGAGTATTCGTTCGCCTCCCTCACGCCTTCCACCTATACCGTAAGCGTTGCCGCGCCGGGTTTCAAACGCTCCGAGCAGCGCGGCGTAATCATCGCGACCCAAGCTATCGCAACGCTGGATATCGCGTTGGAGCTCGGCCAGGTCAGCGAGTTGATCAACGTCACTGCCGACGCGCCGTTGCTACAAACCGCCGACGCTTCGACCGGTCAGGTAATCGAGAGCCAGAAAATCACAGACCTGCCCATGTTGGGGCGTAACACATTCTTTACGGCGAAATTGGCGCAGGCGGTGGTGTTTGTGGCCAATCCCAAGATGGGCCGCATGCAGGATCAGAACGCGAATTCACAGGTCTCCATCGCCGGCGGCCCGGTGCGCACCAATAATGTTCTGGTAGACGGCATCTCCATAACGGACTCCAACAATCGCGCCGTCTTTGTCCCCTCGCCGGAGGCGGTGCAGGAGGTGAAGCTACAGGCCAGCACGTACGATGCGGAAGTGTCGCGCACGGGCGGCGGCACCTTCAACTCCCTCCTTCGATCGGGCACCAACGATTTGCACGGCAGCGCGGTGGGCCACATCCGCCAGACGGACTGGCTGGCCAACAGCTTCTTTTCGAATCGCGCCGGATTGCCGGTCGCCGACCAGCCGTTTCGCGATTGGGCGGGCTCGCTGGGCGGGCCGGTCATCATCCCCAAGCTCTACAACGGCCGCAACCGCACCTTCTTCTTTGTCGCCACCGAAGCCTACCGTCAGCAGGATGGCTCCAACACTGCGCTCGCCGTCCCCACGGCGCTGGAGCGCGTGGGCAACTTCTCGCAAAGCGTGACCAAGAGCGGCACGCGCCAGGTGATCTACGACCCCAACAGCACGACCGCCAGCGGTACACGCACGCCGTTCGCGGGCAATGTCATCCCGCAGGGCCAACTGAACCAGGTCGGCCTGAATCTGGCCTCATACTATGCCCTCCCCAACGCCCCTACGCCTTATTACGGCGCCACCAACTTCAACTACACGGGCGGCTACCCGAATCGCGGCGACCAATACACCTTCAAGGGCGATCAGCAGTTCGGCAACTGGCTGCGCGCGGCCGCATCTTATGTCCACCAAAAGACCGGCGAGACCAACTCGCCACCCGTGTTCGGCAACGTGGCGTCGCCCGGCCAGAGCCTGCTCTTCCGCAGGATCGACGCCACGCAGGCTAACGCCACCGCCACGCTAAACCCGACCACGGTGCTGGCGGTGCGCTGGGGCTTCAACCGCTTCTTCACCACGAGTTTCCCCACGTCCAGCGCGGGCTTCAATCTCGCAACGCTCGGCTTGCCGGAATCTCTGGACGCCATCACGCCGAATCCGGCCTTCCCCGCCGTCACGATGAGCGACGTGGCCAGCTTCGGCGGCGGCACCACCACGCGCGACGTCTACTACTCGCGCTCCTTCAACGCGACGCTCTCCACTTTCCGCGGGCGTCACAGCCTGAAAGCGGGTTTCGATTTCCGCACGCTGCACGATGCCGGCACGCCGGCGTCCGGGCCTACCAGCCTAGGCTTCAGCGACGTCTTCACACGCGCCACCCCGCAGACTGCCACCGCCGGAACGGGAGCGAGCGTAGCCACCATGCTGCTGGGCTTTCCCACCAGCGGCAGCATGAACATCGTCACCAACTTCGACGACTACCTGCGTTACTACGGCGGGTTTGTGCACGACGATTTCCGCGTCACGCGCAAACTGACGCTGAATTTCGGCCTGCGGTTCGAGCACGAATCCGGCATTCGCGAAGCCAACAACAAGTTGATCGCCGGCTTCAATCCATGGGTGCCGAACCCGCTGCAGCAGAATGTTCCGGGCTTGCCGATTCCGGGCCAGGTGCTCTACGCGGGCGTCAACGGCAACCCGGTGGAGACCGGCAACGCCCTGGGTGTCAAACCCGCGCCGCGCATCGGGTTCGCCTACGCCGCCGACACCAAGACCGTGGTGCGCGGAGGCTACGGCATCTACTGGGCACCCAGCTTTTTTAATTTCCAGAATGCCATCGGGTATTCGCAATCTACGTCCATCATTACGTCGACAGACGGCAACTTCCATCCGTCCGGAACGCTCTCGAATCCCTATCCCACAGGACTACTGCAGCCCACCGGGAATACGTTGGGCGGGCTCTCCGGAATCGGCCAGGCGATCACGGTATTCTCGCCCACGTCGCAATCCGCAGGCTACGTGCAGGAGTACTCGCTTGAAGTGCAGCGGCAGGCGCCGGGCGGCCACGTCTTCAGCGTGGGTGCGCTGGGCTCGCACGCACTCCACCTGAATGAGAGCGGATTGAACATTGACCAGCTCAATCCATCGTATCTCTCGTTGGGCTCGGCACTAACACAGAGCATCGACAATCCGCTGTACAACAACGGCGGCACGGGAACGGTGGGTACGGCGAAGGTGAGCCGCGCCCAAACTCTGCTGCCCTTCCCGCAGTACACGTCGGTGACGCTGGCCAATTCGGACACGGGTTCGGCGTTCTACTATGCAGCCTACCTTCGGGCAGAGCGTCGTCTGGCGAACGGGCTGACGCTGCTGGCATCGTACACATGGTCGCGCGGCGCTACCGACGT
>JAOAPT010000506.1 GCA_025463045.1 Candidatus Solibacter sp. | reverse complement strand
GACATCATTGGATCGGCCAGCGCCGAAGCCTGCGCGGGCATCTGTCGCGCCGCCTCATATTTCTTCTGTGCGGTCAGGATTTCGCGGTTGTGGCGCAGCGCTTCTTCCACCAGCTCAGGCAACGGCTGCGCGTGCAGCGCAAAGGACGCCGCGGCAATGCAAAGACAAAGACGCAAAGACATAGTGCTCCTCGTTCACGGAAAGATGCTGTGGTGAAAGAGGAGGAGCTAGATGCGGAGGGGTAGGGTATCTGGTGGCGCGTGGCTCGTCACGCAGGGCGCGACCAGCGGCGCCGCGAATTCGGATGCCGGCAGCGGAGCTTCAACCGACGCCACGGGCACGACAATCGCCGGAGCGGACTGCTCGGCCTTGACGAAATTCTTCAGGCCTTGCGTCTGGCACTCTGTCTTAGTGGATTTGGTGCGCGGGCAGCAGCCGTGTTTCTGCGCCGATAACAGGAGCTGCGGGCAGGAATAGCAGTTTCCCCAGAACAGGGCGGCAATCACCAATACCGCCATAAAAGTTGTGGAGAAGACCCTCATTCCGACTCCAGTATACACGATTTCAGAGTTATTTAGCTGATTCTTCGACCATGATATCCTGATCGCGTCTGATGAAGATCAAGAGCGTCCGGTCTTTCCTGCTATCTTATCCTCTCCCGGAACCAGTCCGGCTTCCCTTCCATGGCGGCGAGCGCACCATACTGAAACGCGATGCCATGTTCATCAAGGTTGAGGCCGACAACGGCCTGCTCGGGTATGCCCCGGGTCCCGGCAGCGAGCGCGCGCAGCACGCGATCGAGCAGTCCATCGCGCCGTTCCTGCAGGATCGCGTTCTGGCTGATCCGGACGCGCTCCGCGTTCTATTTGTCGCGGGGCCCGGTGCCGATGCCGAACTCGCCAAGCTCTACTGCACGGTCGAGATCGCGCTGTACGATCTGGTCGGCAAAGAGCGCGGCATTCCGGTTTCCGAAATGATCGGCGGCCGGGTACGCGACACGATCCGGCTGTATGGCAGTGCGGGAATGTACATGTCGCCGGATGGCTACGCCGCCGAAGCTTCCGCGATCGCCCAGCTTGGTTTCCGCGCCTACAAAATGCGCCCCGCCGGCGGCCCCGAGCGCGACCTGGAGACCGTTCGCCAGATGCGCCACGCCGTCGGTCCCGATTTCGACCTGATGGTGGACGCACACACCTGGTGGCGGATGGGCGATAGCAGCTACTCGCCCGCGACTGTCGAGCAGCTCGCGCGCGAAATGTCGGCGTACAACATCGCGTGGCTCGAAGAACCCCTGCCGCCCGACGACCACGACGCATATCTCGCGCTCAAGCAAAAAGACCTCGTCCTGCTGGCCACCGGCGAGCACGAGCCGAATGAGGATCGCTACCTCGACCTGATCCTCACGCAGGCCGTCGATTACATCCAGATGGACGTCTGCTGCCAGGGCGGGTACGCGCTCGGCCGCCGCCTGTTCGCGGAGATCGCGCGCCAGGGGCTGAGCTTCGCATTCCACAGTTGGGGCACGGCGCTCGAGGTGATGGCCGCGGCCCACCTCGGGATCTGCTGGCCGCAGATGATCGCGGAGTGGCTCGAGTATCCCTGCTATTCGAGTCCGGGCCGCGTCGGGATGTATCCGTTCCCGCTGGCCGCCGAGATTCTCACCGAGCCGCTGCAAATTGAGCGCGGCGATCTGATTGTGCCGCGCACTCCCGGGCTCGGCGTGACGGTCGACGAAGCGGTGGTCGAGCGCTATCCGTATCTTCCGGGACCGTGGTCCTACTTCCGGATCGATTCACCCGCCGAGAATCGCGCCGTGACGAGCGACCACAGCGTGCAGTGGGAAGATCCCAGCGAAGGGTAGCGGTATGCCGCCGTTTGACGCCGACGTGATCGTCATCGGAGCGGGCGCCGCCGGACTCACCGCGGCACGCGAATTGGAGCGAAGCGGCCGGCGGGTCATCTGCCTGGAAGCGCGCGATCGCGTCGGCGGGCGCATTCTCACTGTGCACGACGCGGACACGCCGGTCCCGATCGAACTCGGCGCCGAGTTCGTGCACGGGCGCGCTCCCGAGATCTGGAATCTCGGCCTGCCGCTGCGTGAGACTGAAGGCGACTTTATCCACCTGGAAGCTCCCGAAGGAGCAGCCCACCGGGTGATGGACGATATCGAACGCCTCGCGGACGAAGCGCACGACGAGACTCTCCTCGACTTCCTCAACCGGCGCGACTACACCCCCGCCGAGCGACTCGCGGCAGCGGCCTTTGTCGAAGGCTACGACGCGGCTCGCAAAGAACGTATCGGGGTAGCGTCTCTCGCGCAGGAGTTCCGGGCGGCGGAAGCGATCGACGGCGATTCGAGTTTCCATGTGATTGCGGGCTACGATTCTCTGGCACGCGCGATCGCGCCATCGGACGTGCGGCTGAATTCGATCGTGGAGGCTATCGAGTGGCGGCGTGGCGAGGTCGCCGTAGGTGTGCGCGATGGACACGTGCTGCGCGCGGAACGGGTTGTGGTCACCATACCGCTCGGCGTGCTGCAGGCCGGCGCGATTCGCTTCGATCCCGAGCCTACGCAAATTCTGGAGGCGGCTCACGCGCTCGATTTCGGCCAGGCTTTCCGGATCACATTCCGCTTCGATCGCGCCTTTTGGGAGGACAACGAAAAGCTCAAAGGCGCGGGATTCATCCTCTCGAACGAGCCGGTCTTTCCGACATGGTGGACGACGCTGCCTGTCGCCGCGCCGGTGATCACCGGTTGGAGCGCGGGCCCGAAGGCCGACCCGCTGATCGGCAAGAGTAAGGATGAAATCGTCTCGATGGCGCTGGCCTCTCTGCAGCGCATCACCAGCCTGCCGCTCGGGCGAATGGAATGCGCATGGCTCCACGACTGGCAGGCTGACCCTTTCACGCGCGGAGCGTACAGCTACGTGCCGGCGGGCGCTCTCCCCGCGCGCCGGCGCCTCGCGGAACCGGTGGAGGATACACTCTATTTCGCAGGGGAAGCGACCGACCTAATCGGGTACGGCGGCACGGTCCACGGCGCCATCGCGTCCGGCCATCGCGTCGTCAAACAAATTACGGGAGAGTGACTACGGCTCGCCTGCTTCCAGAAGGCTCTCAAGTTCGGCAAGCGCGGAGAGATCCTTCGGGCGGCCTGCAGCCTTCTTGGCGCGGATCAACGCCGGAAGGTCGAGGATTGCGATGTTGCGTCCGAAAGCATCTACAGTGATCGATTCCGCCTTCACTTCG
>JAOAPT010000503.1 GCA_025463045.1 Candidatus Solibacter sp. | reverse complement strand
GTTATACTTCTCCGCGCATGACGAGGTCGGTGCTGATCGCCGCGGTCGTGATGGTTGTATGGGGCGGAGTGACGGCGATCCGGCTGCGGCTTCCGCGACGGAGACGGCGCCCGCGAACACCGCACTGCAGACGGGGGAAAGGCGTGGCCGGATCGAGCGGCGGGAACGGAGAAGGCGTGACGGACGACACGGTCGACCGCAACGATTGGGTGACGGAGGGCGAAACTTCAAGCGCGTGGATCAAGCTGACCTCGCCGATGCCGACGCGAACGTGGTGGGCGGCGTGTTTACCTTCGACGATGGCAGCACGATCCCGGGGGACGCGCTAACGCCGACCGGCGCGGCGCGCCGCGTGGTTCCGCATCGCCCGCACGCAGGGCGCGCAGGCATGTCTCGCGGAGGTCATGGTGATCGGAACGCTGGCGCATTAGCTTCGGGCAGATCGCCAACCCCGAGTCATTGGTCAAGATCCACGTCGCACCGGAACGGATGAGGTTGCGAGTTGTATCGCATCGGGTGTTCGAAGGTTGTTCCGAGCGCGTAGAGCCGCAGCCTCCTCCGCAATCCCTCGATCTAATGGCACGGCGGATAGAGCTTTTGACTGAACTCCGGCCGGCTCTTACGGAAGGGACGAATGTCTGAAAGAATCCGACCGTCGAACCGAGACGGGCTCTTACCCATTCCACGATGAGCGTACCTGGGCCAGGAGTCATCGACGTCGACGCCTTGCCAGACATCCTTGCCTAGACCCTGAAGGTCCAGCAAGCTCCGGCGCGGCTGACGATCGAGTTCGCCGCTCAGTTTTTCCACAAGTTCGGCAATAAGCCTCAATTGGTCGGCGGCGGTCAGGGCCTGCACAGATTTCCTGGCCTCATCGTAACGTGGATCGTGCATCGCTACCAGGGGACGCACTGTGCGACAACATCGAATGGCGTCGGGGCCGGAAAGGCGACCGATGTGGGCGGCGTCACGCAGGCGCGTCGATTTGCGATAGACTGTCTGCTCGATGGCGACGCCTCACGAGTTATACGAGAGACTGGTGGCGACCAATCCGAAGGTCAAACTGCAGGGCGCCACGGTTCCGAACACGACCTTGAACGGACATATGTTCAGCTACCTGAGCAAGGCCGGCAAGCTGGAGTTACGGCTGCCCGAGGGCGAGCGCGAAGCCTTTTTGAAGAAGTATAAGGCAAAGCTTTGCGAGGCGTACGGGAAGGTACAGCCGGAGTATGTCGAGGTTCCGGATGCGCTGCTCGCCAAGACGTCGGAACTGAAGAAGTACTTCGATGTGAGTTGTTCCTACGTCAGTTCGCTCAAACCGAAGAAATAGAATTACTCCCCTTTGCGGGCGACTGCGATTAGGCGTTGGGCGTCGACGCCGTAGGGTGTGCCGCGGAGGTCGCCGAAGAGGCGGACGCCGGCAAAGCCCGCGCGGAGCAGGAGGTCCTTCAACTCGCGCCCGGAATAAATGGTGTGATCGAACTTGTGCGTGCGGGCCCGGCCGGATTGGACGATCGTCCACTCGCAGAAAACGCGCGTCCATTCTTCGCGGATCTTGGCGCGTTGTAGGAGAAGGGTGCCATCGGCGAAATCGAGACAGCGGGATTCAATATAGTGCGCGGCGAGATACTCCTTGCCGAGTAACTCCATGACAAAGACGCCGCCGGGGCGGAGGCTCTCGTACACGTTGGCGAGGACGCGAAGATCGTCGCCGGGATCTTCGAAATAGCCGAACGACGTGAATAAATTGACGGCGAGATCGAACGTGCCGGGGCGGCGAAAGTCGCGCATGTCTTCGAGGACGAATTCGACCTGGCTGCCGGCATGAGTGCGGGCGCGGTCGAGCAGGTAGGGCGTGCGATCGACGCCCGTGACGGTGAAACCCTGCGCGGCGAAAGCGGCCGAGTGGCGTCCCGGGCCGCAGCAGAGATCGAGCACCTTGCCGGACGCGACACCGGTCAGCGCGACGATCTGCGCGACCTGTTCGGGCGCGGCGGCGAGCCGTTCCACGGGGAACATATAAGGATAGAGATCGCGCCAGAACTCCTCGTTGTCGAACCAGGACATAAGTACATTGTGATAGGATCGACGTCAATTTCACAATGAACGATCTGCGCTATGCGCTGCGAGGGTTCGCGCGCAATCCGGGATTTGTAGCGCACGGCGATCTTCAGCGTGGCGGCGCGAAATGTTAATATGCAACCTGGAGGTTGCACATGAGCACTGACCGCATCGAAAAGAAGATTCTTCTGCACGCGCCGAAAGCACGCGTCTGGCGCGCGCTTGCCGATTCGGCCGAGTTCGGAACCTGGTTCGGGATGAAATTCAACGCCCCGTTCGCGCCCGGCGCCGTCATGCACGGCGTGATCGTCCCCACCAGCGTGAATCCGGAGGTCGCCGCCGCGCAGAAGAAGTATGAGGGCACGCCCTTCGACATCACGATCGAGCAGATGGAACCCGAGCGTCTCTTCTCCTTCCGCTGGCATCCGGGTGCCGTCGATCCGAACGTCGACTACACCAGGGAACCAACCACGCTGGTGGTCTTCAGCCTGGAAGACACGGCGGACGGAATCCTGCTGACCGTCACCGAGACGGGGTTCGACCGCATCCCGCTCGAGCGCCGCGTCAAGGCCTTCACCGCCAACGAGCAAGGCTGGACCATGGTCGTCACCTTGATCCGGGACTACCTTGCCCATGCGTAGCAGCGCCGCACAGACTAGCCGCTCCGCGTCGCTCTTCGCCGCGCTCGGCGACGAGACGCGCCTGCGCCTCGTCGTACGCCTGTCGGGCGGCGGCGCGCTCTCGATCGCCAGCCTCACCGAGGGCCTGCCCGTCACCCGTCAGGGGATTACCAAACACCTGCAGGTGATGGAGCACGCCGGACTCGTCCGCAATCATCGGCGCGGGCGCGAGAGCCTCTGGCAACTCGACCAGCGCCGCCTCACCGATGCTCGCAAGTACCTCGACTTAATTTCCAAGCAGTGGGATGACGCGCTCGCGCGCCTGAAGCGATTCGTGGAAGAGTGATTCGTGGAAGACTAGTTGTCGACCGGCAGTTTTTCGATGTGGTCGACCACGATCAGCATGATCGGCGCCCTCTGCGATTGCAATCGCAATCCGAGTTGCTGCTGCAATGCAGCCTCAAGCGTCGGCCCGGGAGGGGCGTCGCCCGCGGCCGCCTCATCCGTGGTCCACTCCAGCGTCAGGTCGTACATGCCGGTGAGGCCCGTCAGGTCCACCACCGGACGATCCATACGCTGCGCCAGAAACTCGGCGAGCCGCGCCATCGTAATCCGCTGCCCGGTCAGGCGACCGCGCGTGCTGTTCGTCCCTTGCGGGCCGGTGTCGGCCGCAGCCTTCAACTTCGGACTGTTCTTCCCCTTGACCAGCGCATACACCGGGAACTCCTTGGTCTCGCGGTGGACCGCCAGCTTAAAACGGTCCGTCAATAACTTTTGCAGTCGTGGACCGAGTTGGCTGTCGCCGGTATGCGGTGGGAATTTGGCGACGATATCGAAGCGCGCCGAACTCATCCAATCCGGGCCCTGCACCTGGTAGTCCCTTATCTCAAACGCGCGCCTCACATAGTCGCGCAAGCTCAAATTCTCAGCGACCCATTGGCCGGAAGTATCATGCGAACGGGAACTGCCGCTCCCCGACGAATTCACCTTAATCGAGACCGCTTCGAATTCCAGTACTTCGGCCGCCTGCTGCCCGAAGGTGCAGGCGGCCAGACTCGCAAAAAGGAGAACGTACACCGTACGCATTTGGTCATAAGACGCCGCGGCGCGCGAAATCGTTGGCAAGATTTCGCGCTACTATGCTTGGATAATTTCCAAGTAGATTCGCGATGTTTACCCTTGATCTCATCTGCCCGTTTGTTAGCTTAAATAGTACTACCCCCCGCAGCCTCGCCGGAATCGGCTTATTTGGCGGTGAAGGCGTACACTTTGTAGTTGCCGGTGCCGGGCGGGATGTTGCGGTATCCGGAGCCCCAATACACGGTTCCGTTCACGATTGATGGGGCGTCGATGACCGAGCCACCGCTGGCGAAGGTGAAAAGGACGTCTCCGGTCTCCGCCTTGAGCGCATACATCGCTCCAGAGTACGACCCGGCGTACAGGATGCCATTTGCGACGCTCACCGCGCCGGGGTCGACTGTGTCCGGCGTCGGATCCGGGACCTGCCACAGGATCTTGCCGGTACGTGGATCGAGAGCCGCCCACGAGCCCCAGGTGATCGTAGGACCGCCGTTCGCGAGCGTGTACGTCAGGTGCAGACTGTTGGTAATCGCCACGTAAATGCGGGTCCCGTCAGTCGCAGTCCCCCATTGGATGCCCCCGGTTGTGCCACCGGGGCCGACGATGGTGGCCCAGACGATCGCGCCGTTGTCCGGATTGAGCGCCCAGTAAGCCCCGCTCTTCTGTCCGATGCCGACACGATCGCCGCTGGCGTCATTGCGCAGGTGCAGCAGATTCGGGCCTGAGCCGGGGAAATCGAAGTCGGGTCCGTGAGGCGACGGGCAGTTCACGCCGGGTGGCAAAGAGAGACATGCCACGGTCCAGGCATCGAAGCCAAACAACCTGTGCGACCACTTGATTGCGCCCGTCGTCAAATCCAGCGCCAGCACAGTGTCGAAGAAATCATCCGGCGCTTCACAGTTTGCGTTTTGATTGCCTCTGGCGATCGCATCCTGTTGGCACTGCAGGACCGCATCCGGCACGGTATAGTTGTTTCCGACGCCAATGTACAGAGAACCGCGACGAGGATCGATTGCGGGCGGCGACCAGATCGCATTGCCGCTGTATTGATTCTTCTGCCCCCCGTTATCCGGCACCGTGAACGTCTTCCATAAAATCTTACCGGTGAAGACGTCCAGCGCCACCATGCTCCCGCGAAACGTGCAGCACGGATATGCGGCATTTGCCGCGAGCCCCTCCTCCTGAGATGAGACGCCCACATACACCACGTTTCCGTTAAACACCGGCGATGCCGTGATGATCGCAGCCGGATGCGCATCGACCTGAGTGATCCAGCGCAGCGCACCGGTGTTGCGGTCGATAGCGATTACATGCGCGCCGGCCTGCACACCGGACGCGGCGGAGAGCCATGACACACCTGTGTGGTCGCCGATGATCAACTGATCCTTGAAAATCGCCGGGCTGACCCTCGATATGCTCCCGGGTAAGCCGGTGTAGTCGGATATCTTCCGGGACCAGAGGAGGCGTCCGTTGTTGGCGCGAACCGCGAACAGGTTGCCCGCCCAATCCGGAAAATACACTGTATTCTGCGCGACAGTTGGAGTGGCGGACACGTCGCTCCCGGTCGTAAACACCCAATCGGGCGCGAGCTGATGCACGTTGTCCGTGCCGATCTTATGCTCCGACGGCTGACTTCGGGAGTTGTCCAGATCGTGCCCGGCGATTCCCCAGTCTCCAGGACCTGTCGACGGCTGGGCGGTGCTGAAAGATTCGAACAGGGTTAGGACTATCGCCGTGCAAATTACTAACGCGCCAAACATTGTCGTTCGTTTCATCGCTCTATCTCCTGCTTTGAGCTCTGGGATACACTTATGCTTAGGCACGGACTAGATGTGGCCCTCGTTATAATTTACCTTTGATTTTCTAAGTTATCGCCTACGTCTTATTTTGGAGCGTGTAACTCGCTCTTTTACGTGAATAGTCTCACTAGTCGGACCTCACCGCTTCCTAAGTTTAGCCGCAAGCCTAAAAAAGTGGCCTACACGTAAGATCCACACAAACAGCAGTCGTTCCGCTGTTACGACTCGTTGCGCAGAATGGAAATGACTATCTGTTAGTTACGGATACCGAGCAGATCCTCGGACAGCGTTTCCGCATACTCACGAAATTACGCTAATGCCGGAGTGCTATGAAGTCAAGCCTATTATCTCGGCAAGTAGGCATAACGGTACCCAGGGTCACCACGCAATAGCAAGGAGCCGCGCGATGGCTTGACCGCAGGGTCCGCTCCAATGAATCCCAGCGGCTTGCGAACAGTAATCTTTTTTGACGTGAAAGGGTTTCCGGCAAGTTGGCGGCAGCCGCCGGTTGGGCGGGATTTGGGCGCCGACCGAAGCGACACCCGGCAATTCCAAGCCTCGGCCGGCACCTGCCGGAAACCTTTCAGAGTGCAGGCGAGTCGATTAGGAAAACCCGCCGTCCGTGCGACAAATGAAGTGATGAAGGCGAAACGAGCCGACATCAGAGTCGGCCCGACACTACCTGCCCATTCACGATTGTGGCGACCGGCTCAATGCGTCGGATGTCGTCTTGCGCGCAACTGAGATAGTCGCGGTCGATTACGACCAGGTCAGCGAACTTGCCGGATTCGATTGAGCCACGCGTCTTTTCTCCAAATTGAAGATACGCCGCCCAGATGGTCCACATTTTGAGGGCCTCCTGCCGCGTGACCTTCTCCTGTGGGTAGATCACCTCGCCCTCGCGCGTCCGGCGTGTGATCGAGGCCCACATATTGAAGAACGGGTTGAAGGCGTTTACCGCCCCATTCTTGTCATGACCAATCATGTGGTCACTGCCGCCAGCGACAATGATGCCTCGGTCGATATGGCTGCGCAGCGGGAAAAAGTACCGCATGTTCTCAAGGCCAAATACTTGCTTCAGCGCTGGAACATCGAAGTACAACCACCCGGGCTGCACGTCAACGAGGACGCCCATGCGTTGCATCCGATTAAGCGCGTCCTCGCTCATGAAGCTACCGTGCATGACGTGCGATCGTGACGGTGCGATAGGTTTCTCGCGGTCCAGTCGCTGGAAGACATCGAGCAGGGTATCGATGGCGCCTCCGCCCTGCACGTGAGCCG
>JAOAPT010000477.1 GCA_025463045.1 Candidatus Solibacter sp. | reverse complement strand
TGGCGGGGCTGGACGGGCTGTTGCTGGCGGGAGGAACGGATGTCGACCCCTCGCTGTACGGCGCGGCGCCGCATCCGGAAACGGGCAGGCCCGACCTCGATCGGGACACGCTGGAAGGACGCCTGGTGCGGGAAGCGCTGGAGGGCGACCTTCCGATCCTGGCAATTTGCCGGGGACAACAGATGCTCAACATCGTGCTCGGCGGGACGCTGCACCAGCATATCGAGGGGCACCGGTCCGAAGAGCGAGACGCGCATCGGGTCGCGATCGCGGCGGGCAGCAGGTTGCACACGATTCTCGGACAGAACGAACTCACGGTGAACTCGCGGCATCATCAAGCTGTGGATCAGGTTGGTGAAGGGCTGCTGGTCACGGCTGCGGCGGGTATGGTTATCGAGGCGGTGGAGATGCCTGGGAAGCGCTTCGTCGTCGCGGTGCAGTGGCATCCCGAGGACCGTACGGACGGCACGGACGCGAAGCTTTTTACGGCGTTTGCGGACGCCTTGAAGTGACTCAGTACGGCCAGGAGATCATGCTGAATTCGAACTGACGCGGATTCAGCCCGCGGCTTTGCAGCATCTTCACACACTCTTCCATCGAATTGCCGATGGCTTCGATTCGCCGCAAGGGCAGCGTTTCCGGAGTGTAGATTTCGAGCGCGATGAACTTGCCGGCGAGCGCCATGCGCTCTTCGAGCGTGAGACGGTCGGGATTGCGGCCGAGAGCCTGTCGAGGGTCTTTGGCAGCGGATGCAGTCATGGTGACTGATTGTATCAGTTCACCGATTGAATCAGATCACTGCTTGAATCAGATCACTGTTTGAATCAGTTCAGGGAGCGGATCAGTCCGTCAGGAGCGCGGTGAGAACGGCCCACCAGACCGGTCCTGCCTGCGATTTGGCCCACGTTTCGAACAGCGGACCGTGCTGGTTGGCGTTCGTCGCCAGCTGGCCGCGCATGCCAGTCTTCATGCCTGCCCCGAAGACTCTTTCGAAGCCGCCCTTACTGTTTTGCGGCGCGAGAGTGGCGTGGATCAACATGCTCACCTGGTCGGACTGCTGCACGCAGGTGATGCCCGGCTCGACCTGCAAGGTGAGCGTGGCGTCGATATCGGCGGGCGTCGTTTTGCCAGAGATATCGGAAGTGCCGCGGGCGTCGGCGGAGACGATCACCATCAGGTCGCGCCCGGAGGCCTGTGCGAATCGCTGCAGGGCTTCGATCACCATGCCATCAGGACGAAGCTGACGGAGGTGCTGGGTGAGATCGGACGGGCGCATGAAGCAGGAGCTGAAGAGTTCCTTGCCCGGCGCCCAACTGGCGTCAATTGCGATCCGGAAACGCTTCGGTTGCGGAAGCAGCTTGAGGACCGTGTCATGGGGTGTGTGAACTACTCCGCCGGACGGGGAGAGGAGCGCGAGCATGTAGGCGGTCCAGCCGCGCGTATCGCGGGCGGCGGATTTGGCACCCTTGTCGAGCAGGAGGCGAACCGTGGGGGCGTGTCCGTATTGCGCGGCGAGCATGAGTGGGGTGCGGCCGTCGCGGTCCGCGCTTTCCAGATCGGCGCCTTTAGCGAGGAGTTGCTCGAGCTGCGCGATCTTACCCTTTTTCGCGGCTTCCAGGAGGTCCGCGGAATTCCCGGCGGCAAGGCTCGTGAGCACGGCGAGAATCAGAAGGGCGACAATACGCATATACCTATGGAAGTCGAGGGAGTCCAGGAAGTCAAGGGAGTCGATGGAATCAAAATGGCGCGCCTCGCTCCCGCTCAGTGCATCGGGCCGGCGGAGCGGCCGTGCGTTGGGCGCTTCATGACGAATAGGAAGGGCAGGACCAGGAGAAAGACGATGGCCATGGCGCGGAAGGTATCCACGAACGCGAGCATGGATGCCTGGCGCTGGACGACGCCCCAGAGCGCGCCGTAGGCCTGGCCGCTCGCGGTGGTGGGAGACGATCCGCGGAGCGTGAGCGCTCCCTGCGTATTGCGGAGAAACTCTTGCGTGGGGAGGCTCAAAGCGCTCACATGCTCGCCGAGTTGATGGATGTGGAACTGCTGGCGGCGGAAGAGGAACGTGGTCGCCGCGGCGATCCCAAAGCCGCCGCCCAGGTTGCGCATCAGGTTGAAGAGGCTGGTGGCGTTACCCATTTCCTCCTTGGGGATCGGATCCATGGAAGCGGTGGTTAGGGGCACGAAGAGCATGGCGAGCGCCGCGCCTTGAATCAACTGCGGCCAGAAGATATCCCAATACCCGGCGTTGAGGTTGAGATTCGAAAGCTGGTAGAGCGTGAACGACGCGCCCACCAGCCCGACGGCGAGCACCTTGCGTGAATCGAAGCGCGAGAACACGGTGCCGACTAGAGGCATCATCAGGAAACTGCCAAGTCCGCGCGGCGCCATCGCGATCCCCGCATTGAGCGCCGGATAGCCGAGCATCGTCTGCAAAAAGACAGGCAGCAGGAGCAGGCTTCCATAGAGAACGAAGCCAAGCATGGTCATCAGAAAGACACCTGCGGCATAGGTGCGGTTCTTGAAGACGCGAAGCTTCACCACGGGATCGGGCGTATATAGCTCGTGCACCACAAAGAGCAGCAGCGCACAGATGGCGACGGCGGTAGTTACGATGATCCAGGTGGAGGAGAACCAATCTTCCTCCTGACCCTTGTCGAGCACGACCTGGAGCGCGCCCACGCCGACCGCGAGCATGCCGATGCCCCAGTAATCGACTCCGCGATTCTGACGACGGATGTACGGCGGGTCGAAGATGAAGAGGCGCGTCATGATGACCGATGCGAGGCCGACGGGAAGATTGATGTAGAAGACCCAGCGCCAACTGAAGTTGTCGGTGAGATAGCCGCCGATCACCGGGCCGAGCATGGGGGCGACCACGATGCCGAGTCCCCAGAAGGCCATCGCCTTGCCGCGATCTTTGGGCGGAAAGGCCTCGAGCATCACGGCCTGCGAGAGCGGCTGCAGGGCTCCGCCGGTGGCGCCTTGCAGGACGCGGAAGAAGATCAGCATCGGCAGCGAGGTGGCGAGCCCGCACAGAAAACTCGCGGCGGTAAAGCCGAAGACCGCGGCAAGGAGGGTGCGTTTGCGGCCGAAGTAATTGGCGATCCACCCGGTCATCGGCAGGATGATCGCGTTGGCGACGAGGTACGAGGTCAACGCCCAGGCCGCTTCGTCCACGCTGGCGGAAAGGCTGCCGGCGATATGCGGGAGGGAGACGTTGACCACCGTCGTGTCGAGCACCTCCATGAAGGTGGCGAACATGACGGCGACGGCGACGATCCACGGATTGACCTGAGGCTGTTGCTCCGGGGTAGACGGCATCCAGTAATTTCATGATGCCAAAAAAGAAACGCCTGCCGGGCCAACTTCCAGGGCCAGGCAGGCGTTTTTCAGACAAATGGAACAGGGAAAGCGACTAGAAGGTGATCTTCGCCCCCAATTGCACGACACGTCCGCCGCCGGTACCGTTGACCCCGGTGCCGGAGCTGAGAGTGCCGGTGATGAACCCGAAGTTCGTGCCGAAGCTCGTGTTCGGGTTGGAGAACTGCGCGTGATTCAGCGTGTTGAGGGTTTCGAACCGAAGCTGCAGCTTCTGTTTGCCCTCGTTGAAAGCGATCCAGCGCGAGAGGCCGGTGTTGAGGCTGAAGAGGCTCGGGCCGCTCCAGATATTGCGGCCAGTGGAGCCCTGAACGTTAGTTGCAGACCGGGCGAAGCTGGCCGTATCGAACCAGGGGTTGCCGGTGTTGATGCCGCCGAGAATCTTCACGGGCGCGATCTGATCGAGCGTCGCATTGCCGCCGCTGCCGAGATTCAAGCTGTTGCTGCCGGTGAAGGAGAGCGGACTGCCGGTGCGCGCCGAAAGCACGCCTGAAACCTGCCAGCCGCCAACGATCTTACCGGCGATGCCTCCGCCGTGGGCGAAGTGCTTGCCCTTACCGAACGGCAGTTCCCAGATGTAGCTCTGGACGAAATTGAGCGTGCGATCGAAATCGGCGCGGGCGTAATTGCGATCGAGACCCTGTCCGGCATAGAAGTACAGGCCGCCATCGTCACCCGTTTGGGTGGACATGGCCTTCTGCCAGGTGAACGCGGTGGTCAGGCGGAAGCCGCTGACGAAGCGGCGATCGAACTTGACCTGCAGGGAGTTGTAGGTGGAGGAGAAGCCCTGGAAGTACTGAGTGACGGAAGCGGTGGTTCCGTACTTGGCGAAGAAGGGCTGTCCGGCGGCGCCTGCTCCGATGGTCTGTCCGGCGTTGAGGTTGACGGCGGAAGCGATGTTCACGCCATGGCCGCCGACGTAAGCCACGTCGAGGCTGAGGGCGAGCGGCAATTGCCGTTGGATCGCGATGTTCCAGGTTTCGATGTAGCCGTTCTTGTAATTGGTCGGCACATAGACCTGGGCGGTGGTCGGGTTGGGATTGGTGATGATGCCGTTGGCTGGCACGATCACCGGATCCGGAGCCGGGAAACCGTTCTGGAAGGTGGGAGCTACGCCGCCCGGAAGCTGCGCGGTTGCATAGTTATCGGTGCCGCTGGGTGCGACGTACTGATTGTTAGCACGCACCGGGAAGTTGTACATCCAGGTGTTATCCGGGAACGGCGTGTAGCTGATGCCGAATCCGCTGCGCACCACGGTCTTGGAATCGAGACGGTAAGCTACGCCCAAGCGAGGCGCGAAATACTTATAGCGCGGCTGCAGGCCGAGATTTCTCGGATTGTTGCCGACGCCGGCGAGTTCCAGAGTGTTGTTGCTCGGGTTGTAGTTGGAGAATCCGGCCGCAAAGTGAGGCGTCGGCGGTCCATAGTATTCCCAGCGGACGCCGAGGTTGACGGTGAGCTTCGGAGATACCTGCCAGTTATCGGCGATGTAAGCGAAGATCTGCGTCTGCCGCAGCGCGGGGAAGTAAGTGTTGACGTCGCGCGCCACCTGGCTGGGAACGTCAAGCAAGAAGCTCGCCATCGCGTTGGCGATGCCCTGCGACGATCCGGTGCAACCGGAAGGCGGCCCGGTGACCGGCACGACGGTGCAGGTCTGCTTTGCGGTCTGCTGATTCGCGAAGGTGTAGACTCCACGCGGACTGAAGGTCTGATCCTGCAGCAAATCATCGCGCACGCGACGGACGTCGAGACCCCACTTGATCTGGTGATTCCTGGCAATCTTCGTCCAGGAGTTGACGATGTCGATGTTGGCTTCGGCGCGATCCCAGGGAAGGCTGGCGGAGTAACCGAACAGCGGGCTCGAGTAGCCGTTGATCGTAATGCCGACCATGCCGCTGGTAAACGGTCCGAGGTTGACGCCCGGGATACCGATCGCGGTGGCATCGTCCTTGCCGTAGTCCGAGGGGAAGGCTTCGTTGTGGTAGTGCGCCACGCCGAGCCGGAGTTCGGTAAGCAGGGTCGGAGTGACTACACGGTTGTAGTTGATGCCGGTGCTATATGTCTTCTGCGTGCCGGTGCCTTCGAAAGCTCCCTGTGCGGGACCGCCGGCATCGCCGAAGATCGGAGCCTGGTAGGTCACCGGGCGGGCGAAGCTGAAGCGGCCGCTGATGCGGTCTTTGTCGGACAGTGTCCAGTCAACCTTCGAATCGACCTGGTTATTGTGCTTGCGCGCGGGCAGCAGCGCGAAGTAATCGTTGGTCTGCGATGTGGGGACGAAGTTTTCGTTCGTCGGAGGCAGGAACGCGAGGAGTTTCAGGGATACCGGATTGATACGATTCGCGGGAATGATGTTCCCGGCGAACGGAGTACGATTCTGGCCGGAGCCATCCTGCGTGCCGGTCAACGGATCGTAAACCTGGTGCCCCGGATCTCCGCTGAGATCGCCCTTGCGGAACTCGTTGGACGGGATGTTCGTCTGGTTGGTGTTGGCTTCGTGATCCAGGGTCCTCAGGAAATTGGCGAAGAAGAAGAGCTTGTTCTTCTTGATCGGTCCGCCTATATTTCCGCCGAAGTAGTTGTACGCTAGGTGGCCCACCGAGGGATTAAAGAACGACCGCGCATCCATCGCGCTGTTCTGCAGGAATTCGTTGGCCGAACCGTGGAACTTATTCGTGCCGGACTTGATGATCACGTTGGTTACGGCACCGGTGCCGCGGCCAAGCTCGGGATCGTGGTTGGTGGTGGAGATGCTGACCGATTGAATCGCTTCGGCCGGCGTGATCAGGATCTGCAGAAGGCCGGTGCGCTCGTTGTTATCGATGCCTTCGATCTGATAGTTATTGCCCATGCGGGGCATGCCGTTGACGTTGGTCTGCAGCGAACTCGACGCGTTGAAGAACTGCGAGTGCTGGAAGGTTTCGACCGACGTTCCGGGAACCAGATCGAGCAGGCTCTGGAAATTACGGTTCACGCCGAGAGGGAGCTCTTCGATGGTGACGGCGTCGATCGAGCGGCCGGTGTCGGCGCGCTCGGTCTGGAGGACGGCTGTGTTGGCGACGATCTCAATCGTCTGGTTTAATGCGCCGGGCTCCAGTTTGACGTCCACGCGCGGACTGGTGTTGGCTTCGACGATTACTCCGGTGCGAAGTTCTTTCTTGAAGCCTGTCATTTCGACGGCGACTTCATATGTTCCGGGAGGAAGGTCGGGAAAGCCCCACCCGCCCGATTCATTGGATAGTTTGGTGCGTGCAATCTTAGTGTTGCTCTCTGTGATCGTGACCTTGGCGCCTGCAACTGCGGCGCCGGACGCGTCCGAGATACTTCCGACCAAGCTTCCATTAACGGCCTGTGAAAAAGCGATGCCGGCGCACAAGGCGCACAGCAGAAACACGAGACAAGTCGAACGTAGAACTTGCATTAACAACTCCTCTTGTAGATGTGTGACGGGCGTTTTGGCCTGCCCTCTGACCCCTCTGGCTAGGACAGTATATGCCCACCTAGTCTTGGTGGCAAGCATTAGAAGTAATGTTTACGTCGGTCTATTGGTACGGGGTGGCGGCGTTGCGCCGCCATCCACCGGCGCGGAGTGGATACACTTGTTATCCCCTTCGATGGAAGGCTTACGATGTTGTAATCGCTGACATAGTGAGTGGGCCTGGGAGCTAGCCCGTGGCATATCCTGGATTGAAAATATCTCGGGGGAGCGAATCCGAGCCGCGACCGTCAAGGACGGGTGGTCGCGTGACCACCGCTCCGTAACCGTCGCGGCTCCGATAGGAATGTGTTCTTCAACGGCGGGTGTCCCTCTTCGGCGCCTACCGCTCCCTCGCGGTCGAGTTTCGGAGTGAGTTCTTCAGTGAATTCTGAACCGGATGGCCGAGCGCTTGGCCGAAAGCAACGCTTCCGCGCGCGTAGCTCTGATTGCCGTTGCGGCCTGGATGAAGGGGAGTCGACCGCGCGCCGCCAGGCGTGCGCCTTGACTTTCGCATACCGGGTAATTTATTCTGTCGATTCGCTTTGGCCTGCGCCAAGGGACGTCTACGTATGCAGGAAAATGCCAACCGCGCGCCGGAAACGGTGGAAGTGCTGCTCGACTCCACGCTGGAAAGCGTGGACAGCGCCGAAGAGTTGGCCGTCGGCATGGCTGAGCGCGCGGGCGTGGACGAAGACGACCTGATGAAGATTGGGATGGCCGTCCGCGAATCGATGGTCAACGCGGTAGTCCACGGCAACCGGTACAGCGCGCATAAAAAGGTGCGATTCTCCGTAGCCGCCAACGGAGAGCGGTTCACGGTGCAGATCGCCGATGCGGGCGAAGGCTTCGACTTTGCGTCGATTCCGGATCCGCTGGCGCCGGAGAACCTGCTGCGCACGTCGGGCAGGGGGATTTTTCTGATTCGGTCGTTCATGGACGATTTCCAGATGCGACACTTGGAGTCGGGCGGGACCGAGGTAACTTTGGTCAAGAACTTGGTGTCTAAGTAGATTCTGCGGTTTCAGCCAGGAGGCATATTCAGTGAGCGTAAAGTTGACTACTCGGCAGGTGGGTGACGTAACGGTGGTGGATGTGGCGGGTCGCATTACGTTGGGCGAGGGCTCCAGCGCGCTACGCGACGCGGTTCGCGACATGGTGAGCAAGAACCAAAAGAAGATTCTGCTCAATCTGGGCGATGTGTCTTACATCGACAGCTCCGGAATCGGCGAACTGGTTTCCGGTTTCACCACGGTGACCAACGGCGGCGGAAACTTGAAGCTGCTCAATCTCAACAAGCGGGTCAAGGACCTGTTGCAGATCACCAAACTCTACACCGTTTTCGAAGTGCACGAAGACGAAGCCGCCGCGATTCGCAGCTTCGCATAAAAAGCCTCGAGTGGGGACAGGCCGGCGGGCCTGTCCTACCCTCCGCCGACGAACTGCACAATTTCCAATTGCGCCCCGGCGCGCAGAATGGTTTCCGGCCAGTGCGGTTGTTTAACGATGCGTCGGTCCAGTTCCACCGCGACACGTGCCGGGTCAAGCTCTAATTGGCCCAGCAGGCCCATGACGGTCTGGCCTTCCGGCGTCTTTTGTGGCTCTCCGTTGACCACGATATCGATCATGCTTGGTTGACACCCCTGTTTTCAAACCATTATAGTCAAATTTGGCCCCTTTCCCCACATCGAACACGCATGCCTAAGTCCTACACCGAGTTGTATTTCCCCATCCTCTTGCAGGCCCTGATTGCAATGGGGTTGGCCGCCGGGCTGCTGACGGTCTCGTACCTGCTCGGCAAGAAGGTCCGCAATCGCGTCAAGGACATGCCGTACGAAAGCGGCATCGTTCCCACGGGCGACGCGCGGCACCGTTTCAGCGTAAAGTTCTACCTGGTCGGCATGCTGTTCATCCTGTTCGATATCGAAGCGATTTTCCTCTATCCCTGGGTGGTCGTCTACCGAGATCTGAGCCGCAACGGAAACATGTTCGGTTTCATGGAGATGTTGGTGTTTGTGGTGCTCGTGCTCTCGGGGTTCTTCTACATCTGGAAGAAGGGCGCGTTGGATTGGGCGGAAACGACGCACCGGCCCGGGCGCAAATAGGCAGCAGGCAAAAACGATGTTACCCGAAATTCTGAAAGACAATCCCGTGGCGCTCGCCGTGGACGCGTTCGATGGCGACGCGGTACGCGGCGGTAAGCTACAACACGGCGAAATCACGCTCGAGATCGCGGCGTCCAAGATCGCCAGCATCTGCGGTTTCCTGAAATACGACCAGAGTTTTGTTCGCATCAGCACCGTGACTGCCGTGGACCGGTATCCGGCCGAGCCGCGCTTCGAACTCGTCTACCACCTGCACTCGATCGAGCGGAACCTGCGGCTGCGGCTAAAGGCGATGCTGCCGGGGACTGACCCCACGATCGAATCCGTCACCGGGGTCTGGCGCGGAGCGGGTTGGTATGAACGCGAGGTTTTCGATCTGTTCGGCGTGCGTTTTCTCAATCATTCCGATTTGCGGCGCATCCTAATGCCAGATGATTGGGAAGGGTATCCATTGCGCAAGGATTATCCGGTAACGGGGCCGAGGGCTTAGCCATGAGCGAATCGGGCATTCCGGGACAGATCGCAGCGGATTTGGAAGAGGAGCAGACTGCCGCTTCCGGCGGACGCCGCATGGTCCTCAACATGGGGCCGCAGCACCCTTCGACGCACGGCGTGCTGCGCCTGCTGATGGAACTCGACGGCGAGACCGTAATGAAGTGTTCGCCGGATATCGGCTTCCTGCACACGGGCATCGAAAAGGAATTCGAGGAAAAGTTCTACCAGCAGGCGGTCACCCTGACGGACCGCGTGGATTACCTCGCGCCGCTCTCCAACAATCTGGGCTGGTGCCTGGCGGTGGAGAAGCTGCTGCAGTTGGAAATCCCCGCGCAGGCGCAATGGATGCGCGTCATGCTGACCGAGATGACGCGGCTCAACAGCCACCTGGTGTGGCTGGGAACGCACGCGCTCGATATCGGCGCGATGAGCGTGTTCCTCTACTGCTTCCGCGAGCGCGAAGAGATCCTCAAGATTTTCGAGCTGTTCAGCGGGCAGCGCATGATGACGAGCTACTTCCGCATCGGCGGACTGGCGCTCGAACCGCCGCGCGGCTGGCAGGCGCGCGTGAAGAAATTCATCGACATCTTCCCGAGCCGGATCGACGAGTACGAAAACCTGCTCACCAACAACCGCATCTGGACCGGCAGAACCAAGGGCGTCGGCTACATTTCGCTCGAGGACATGCTCGATCTCGGCGTCACCGGACCGATGCTGCGCGCCGCCGGATTGAAGATCGACGCGCGTAAAGATCAGCCGTACACGAGCTACGAAAAGTTCGATTTCGAAGTCCCGACGAGCACGGACAACGATGTGTTCGCGCGGTATCAGGTGCGCATCGAAGAGATGCGGCAGAGCACCAAGATCATTCGCCAGGCGATGGACGGGATGCCGGCGGGCCCGTGGAAGGCTGACGCGCCGCATGTGGTTCTTCCCGATCGCGAAAAGATGAAGACGCAGATGGAAGCGCTGATCTTCCATTTCAAAATCGTCACCGAGGGCTTCCGGGTGCCCGAGGGCGAGGTCTACCAGGTGATCGAATCGCCGCGCGGCGAACTCGGATATTACGTCGTGAGCGACGGCACCACGAAGCCCTATCGCGTGCACATGCGCACGCCGAGCTTCGGCAATCTCCAGGCTACGTCTAAACTGGTGGAAGGCTCCCTGATCGCGGACGTGATCGCTTCCATCGGCAGCATGGATTTTGTTTTAGGCGATACGGACAGGTAATGACTTTTTCCCCACAACTGGAAGCGCGGTTTGAAAAACTGCTGACAAGCTATCCGCCCGGACGGCAGCGTTCGGCGATGATCCCGATGCTGATGTACGCGCAGGACGAACTCGGCTGCGTGAGCGATGAACTGATCGATGAGGTCGCGCGCCGCATCGGCGTGACGCCGCTGCAGGTTAACGAAGTACTCACGTATTACTCCATGCTGCATCGCAAGCCGCTGGGGAAATACCACGTCCAGGTCTGCACCAACATCAGCTGCCTGCTGTACGACGGCGACAAGCTCTACGAGCATGCCTGCAAGAAGCTCGGTATCACGCACAAGGAAGTGACGGCGGACGGGCAGTTTTCGATCGAAGAAGTGGAGTGCATGGGCGCGTGCAGTTGGGCGCCGGCAATCCAGATCAATTACGATTTTCACCACTACGTCACGCCCGAGAAGCTGGACCAGTTGCTGGACGGCTTGAGGAAGAAGCAATAAGCGATGCTTTTTAACGAACCACACCCGCTTGAAACAAGGGTCCTGACGCGCCGTTTTGGCAAGCCGGACACGGCTGCCATCGAGGGCTATCTGGCCGACGATGGGTATCAGGGCTTTTTGAAGGCCGCGAAGATGACGCCCGAACAGATCATCGAGCAGGTCAAAATTTCGAACCTGCGCGGACGCGGCGGCGCTGGATTCCCCACGGGGATGAAGTGGAGTTTCGTTCCGCGCACCTCCCCGAAACCCAAGTACATCGTAGTCAACGGCGACGAAAGCGAGCCTGGCACCTGTAAGGATCGCGTGTTGATCGAGAACGATCCGCACCAGTTGATCGAAGGCGTGCTGATCGCGGGACTCGCAGTGGATGCGCACGCCGGTTACGTGTACATCCGTGGCGAGTATCGCTACCTGATCGACGTGATGGACAAGGCGATCGCGGAAGCGTACGCCAAGGGCTGGCTCGGGAAAAACATTCAGGGTACGGGCTTCGATTTCGATCTCTACACGCACACCGGCGCGGGCGCTTACGAGTGCGGCGAGGAATCGGCGCTGCTCGAATCGCTGGAGGGCAAGCGCGGGATTCCGCGCATTCGTCCGCCGTTCCCCGCCGTCGCGGGCGCGTTCCAGTGCCCCACGATCTTGAATAATGTGGAGACGTTCTGCGCGGTGCCGTACATCCTGCGCGAGGGCGGGCAGGCGTTTGCGGATCTCGGAATTCCGAAAGCGGGCGGCACGAAGATGACGTGCCTGACGGGGCACGTGAATCGCCCCGGCGTGTACGAGTTGAAACTCGGATTCCCGGTGAAGCAGATGATCGAGGAAGTCGGCGGCGGGATGCGCAACGGGAAAAAGCTGAAGGCTTTCATTCCCGGCGGATCGAGCTGTCCGGTGCTGACGGCGAGCGAACTCGAGGGCGCGAACATGGATTACGATTCGATGGCGGCGCGCAAGACGATGCTCGGGTCGGGCGGCGTGATCATCATGGACGAAGACACGTGCATGGTGAAAGCGGCGCTGCGCATCATGCGCTTCTACGCGCACGAGAGCTGCGGCTGGTGCATTCCGTGCCGTGAGGGCACGACGTGGCTGAAGAAAATCCTAACGCGCTTCCATGAGGGACAGGGCACGCGCACGGATATCAATTTAATCGGCGATATCGCCAAGAATATGCTCGGGCGCACCTTCTGCCCGCTCGGCGACGCGGCGGCGATGCCCACCATCTCCATCGTCGAGAAGTTCCGCGATGAGTTTGAAGATCATCTGAACGGCAAGCCGTGCGCCTACGAGCCCGCGGGCGTGGTGACGGTCTAAAAAGGTTTGAATGGCTGACTTAGTAAATTTGACAATCGACGGGAGAGCGGTGCAGGTGCCGCCGCAGACGCTGGTGATCGACGCCGCGAAGACGGTCGGCATCGAGATCCCGGCGTTCTGCTATTACGAGGGCCTCTCGCTGCAGGCGGCATGTCGTATGTGCCTGGTGGAAGTCGAAAAAATGCCGAAGATGATGACGGCATGCACGCTTCCCGTGGCGGAGGGCATGATCGTCCGCACCGAGACAGAGCAGGTCAAACAGGCCCGCAAGTACACGCTCGAATTTCTGCTGACGAATCATCCGCTGGATTGCCCGGTCTGCGATAAGGGCGGCGAGTGCGAGTTGCAGGACATGGTCTTCCGCTACGGCGCCGGCGAAAGCCGCTACACGGAAGAGAAGGTCCACACGCCGGAAAAGCAGTTCTCCCCGGTGGTCTTCTTCGACGCTCCGCGCTGCATTCTGTGCTTCCGCTGCGTACGCATCTGCAATGAAGGCATGGGCGTGAACGCGCTTGGTGTGATTAATCGGGGCGTCGTATCGGAGATCGCTCCCAACGTCGGCGATCACCTGGAGTGCGACGAATGCGGAGCGTGCATCGACATCTGCCCGGTCGGCGCGCTGACCAGCGGAACTTATCGCTACCAGACGCGCCCTTGGGAAATGACCCACGTCGGTACCATCTGCACGCATTGCGGCGATGGCTGCAAGACGACGCTCGGAACCCGCAACGACGAAATCATCCGCGGCAACAATCGCGATCGCAGCGGCATCAACGGCGAGTTCCTGTGCATCAAGGGCCGCTACGCGTTCGACTTCTACAATCATCCGGAGCGCCTGCAGGCGCCGATGGTACGCGTCAACGGCAAGCTGGAAGAAGTCTCCTGGGCGCAGGCGCTAGAAGTTGTCGCCAGGAAATTCGACGCGACGGTGTCGGCCAACGGCAGCTTCGGCGTGATCGGCAGCAACCACACCAGCAACGAAGAGAACTTCTACCTGCAGAAGTTCGCGCGTGAAGTCCTCAAAACGAACAATATCGATCATCACCGCACGGGCGATGTGGTCACGCTGCTCGACGCAATGAGCGGCACGAAATCGCAACTCGCGACGGTGGCCGATCTCTACGATCGCAAAGCGGTGCTCGTGTTGGGCGCCGATCTCGCGCTCGAACATCCGCTGTTGAGCTACCAGATTCGCGCGAATTACCGGCATCATCAGGCGCACGTCTACGCGATCACGCCCGGGGAGGTCCGGGAGGACAAATACACCGTCGCGAGCATCCGGGTGGGCGGCGGTCCGGCGAGCAAGAAGGGCGACCTCGGCGTGATTCCCGGCAAAGAAGTCGGCGCAACGACGAGCGGTCCCGGATCCCATCCGGTCGGCGGACCGGGCGTCGTGCCGAACGCCGAAGCCGGCGCTCACTTCGATCCGGTGAACGGGCCGGGCAAGGCGACGGGCAGTCCGACGGGCTTCGTCGTTCCGGCGAACGTGAAGTCGATCACCGGAAATTACTTTGACGCTCTCGAATCGCTGCGCGACCAATTGAAGGCCGAGCCCGAGCTCGTCATCCTATTCGACGATTCCATTAAAGGCGCCGATGTCCGCGCGCTCGTGGAGTTCGCCGAATCGCTCGGCATCCCAGTGAAATTTATTTGCCTGGTCGATTACGCCAACTCGCGCGGTGCAGTCGATATGGGACTGACGCCCGAGTTGTTCCCCGGCTATAAGCCGACCGGAGCGTCGGGTATGCACGTTTCCGAAATGACCGGGAGCGACCTCGACGTCCTCTGGGTGGTCGGTGCGAACCCGCTGAAGGGCGCCGTCAAACGCAAGGCCGGATTCCTCGTGGTGCAGGATATGTTCCTCACCGAAACGGCGCAGCAGGCCGATGTCGTGCTGCCTGCGGCGTCCGCTTACGAAAAGAGCGGCACTGTCACCAACACGACGGGCGAAGTGCAGCAACTGACGCGCGCCGTCAACACGATGGGCGCCAAGCCGGATCTCGAGATCATGGGTTTCATTGCCCGGGAGATGGGCGTCGCGGGCCAGTTGGGTCCGTGGGTCGCCAATGTCGTTTTCGAAGAGATCCGCAAGAACGTCCGCGGATACTCGCTGCCCATGCCCGTGATCGCGACCGGCGGCGCGGCCCAAAGCATGCCGGTGAACGGCCGGATCGCGGTGGACGACCTGTCCGCGCTGGTGCACAGCGATCACAACGGGCTATTCGCCTCCGGTACCCTCGGGCGGTATTCTAAGGTTCTGAACTCCGTTTTAGAAAGTCATTTGAGCCGATAAATGGAGCAGCTACTCGACTCGTTTATTTTTATTAGCCTCGTCAAGGCGGCCGTCATCTTTGGTGTGCTGATGACGACCCTGGCCTACCTCCAATGGGTGGAGCGCAAAGTCATCGCCCACATTCAGGTGCGTCCCGGTCCCTATCGCGTCGGTCCGCACGGCCTGTTGCAGCCGCTCGCCGACGTGATCAAGTTGATCACCAAGGAAGACCTGGTTCCGCCGTACGTCAATAAGCCGCTCTATCTCGCCGCGCCGTTTCTGGCGATCACGATGGCGCTGATTTCGATCTCGGTAATCCCTTTCGGCCCGACGATCCATATCGGTCCGGTCACCACCTGGATGCAGATGACGGATCTGAATATCGGCGTGCTGTTCATCCTTGCGGCGTCGTCGATGGGCGTGTACGGTATCGTGCTTGCCGGGTGGGCGTCGAACAACAAGTACGCGCTGATCGGCGGCTTGCGCAGCTCGGCGCAGATGATCAGTTACGAATTGCCGATGTCGCTCGCGATCGCCGCGCCGCTGTTGATTTCGAACACGCTCAGCCTGCGCGAACTGGTCGAGCGCCAGTCGGGCAGCTTGCTGAACTGGAACATCCTACACGGACCGTTTCCACAGATCATCAGTTTCATCATCTTTATCATCGCGGCGTTTGCCGAAACCAACCGCGTACCGTTCGATCTGCCGGAAGCCGAAAACGAGCTGGTCGCCGGCTTCCACACCGAGTACAGCAGCATGAAGTTCGCCAGCTTCTTCATGGCGGAATACGCCAACATGATCACCGTGAGCGCGATGGCGACGCTGCTCTTCCTCGGCGGTTGGATGCCGCCCTGGCCCGCCGAATACGGCTCGAGTTTCGTGCCCGCCGCGATCTTCGCGATTGCGGCGTTGGTGCTGCTCTATCACGGCGCGAACGCCGTGCGAAAGCGCGACAAGCTGACCTTTCCTGCCTTCGGCGTGATCTTCCTGATCATCGCCGCGATCTTCCTGCTCCCGATGGTGCAAAGCTGGCTGCTGCCGCTGTTCTGGTTCAGCGCCAAGACCGGCATCATTCTGTTTGCCTTTATGTGGATTCGCGGCACCCTGC
>JAOAPT010000476.1 GCA_025463045.1 Candidatus Solibacter sp. | reverse complement strand
CGTAGAATCCGGCGGCTTCGAGGGTCTTGATGACGGTATCGAGATCCATGTCCTTGAGGACGTTGTAGGTGACGGCGCCTAGTCGCATGGGCTTATTCTAGCGCTGGTGGGTTGCCGGGGACGTGGGGACCACCGCTCCCTTACGGTCGCGGCTCTGATGGAGGTCTCAGGTTTTCATGAAGGGTGCTGGCGATTTGCACGCGTTGACAGGCCACAGACGACGATGGCCTATCCCACCTAGCACGAAGGGTGCTGGGCGAGTTGCAGACTTAGCGGTGGTACTCGATTAGTTCGTGGAAGTAGCGGGGGGCGTTGGGGCGGCGGATCAGGGCGAGTTCGAGGGGGGTGTAGGGCTGGTAGGAATGTATGGACGCCTGCATGCGGGTGCGGAGCTCGGCGTCGAAGTGCGCATTCCATTGTTCGGGGGAGACGTCGTGGGTATTGCGGAGGAACCAGACGGTGCGGATCCGCGGGTCGGCGAGGGCTCGGTCGATTGCGGCCTGGGTGCCGGGGCGGCTGGTCTGGAGGAAGGGGCGGCCCTTCAATTCGTACTCCATCGCGATGGGGTCGGAATTCGTGGAATCGACCAGGGTGACCGAATCATCGGCAGTCGAATGCGAGAGGATCTCCTGCGCGATCTCGTGCATGGGGATCGGGTACTGCTTATTGCGAAAGCCTGCCTTACCGAAGTAGCACGCGATGCCGCAGAGGGAGAGGGCGAGGAGGGCGGCGATGGCGACTCCGCCCGCTTTCCCGCGCGACTCGGCGCCGCGGGCGATCAGCATGACGAAGAACGGCAGGACGAACAGCAGGCGCGCGGGGACGAACGGGTAGGAGACCCAGCGCGCGACGCCGATGAAGCCGATGGCGGCGAGCAAGCCCGCGATCCACGCGAGCTCGGGCGTGCGGCGCGCGCCGCTCCAGACCAGCCACGCGGCGAGTGGAATCAGCAAGGCGCCGCCGAGCACGAGCATCGGGTCGGGCGCGGCTTCACCCATGGTGAAAGAGACGGCCCAGTACGCAAGCTTCACGGGGATTTCGAGCGCGCTCGATCCGGTGAGGGTATAGTTGCGCGCGCTGTGGCTCCACGATTCGAGCGACGCGGCGAGCTGCCAGATCCACGGCAGATAACCGGCGAGGATTGCGGCATCGAGGGCGGCGCTCTCGCGCCAGCGGCGGGCGCGCCAGAGTGCGAGATTCGCGACGGCGATTAGCGCGATCCCGGCGGCGTAGTGCGTGTAGAGCGCACCGAGCAGCGCGAGCGCGAGCAGGGCGCCGTAGCGCCGCGTGCGCTTCGCCATCCATTGCCCGAGCATCGCGGTCGCCACGATCGCCCAAAGGGCCTGGAGCGAGTACGACCGGCACATGCGCGCGTAGAGCAGCAGGCAGGGCGAGAGCGTCCAGAGCGCGAGGATCGCGAGGCGGGTGCGTTCGCCGAAGCGGCGCGCCCACAGCGTGTCGAGCGCGAGCGTTCCGGCGAGCGCGAAGAGCACGGTGAGGGTGCGCGCCTGCACGGCCCAATCGAGCCCGAGCGGGAGGCGCTGCCAGACAAACAAGAGCAGGTAGTAGAGCGGAGGATGCACGTCGGCGGCGGCGAAGCGGAGTAGTTCGGGGAGCGGACGGCCGACCATGATGAGCGTGCCGGCCTCGTCCATCCACGGCGAGAGGAGCGAGAGATTCCACAGATAGAGCAGGGCCTGGAGCGGAAGGAAGGCGGCGAGCGGATGCCGTTTCAGCCAGGAGATCACGGCAGCGCGTCGATCAGGCGATCGATCTCCGCCGGGCTGATGTAGAAGTGCGGCGAGGTCCGCACCCAACCCGCGCGCGGGGCGGCGACGATCTTCTGTTCCTTGAGGACGCGCACGACTTCGGCGGCGTCGATGCCGGGCTTGCGAAAGCTGACGATTCCGGCCGAGGTTTCGGGCGTGCGGAGACCCATCAACTGGTAGCCCTTGGACTGGACTCCGGCGGCGATGCGGTCGCCGAGATTTTGGATGACGGGAGCCGTTTCGGTTTGTCCGATTTCGAGTAAGAGCTCGAGCGATGCCTTGAGGCCGAAGCAGCCGATGGTGTTGAGCGTGCCGCACTCGTAGCGGCCGGCGTCCTGGCGGAGCGCCATGTCGCGCGAGCCGTAATCGTTGTAGCCGGCGACGTTGGTCCAGCCGAATTCGACGGGCTCGACACGCTCCTGCAGTTCGCGGGTGATATAGAGGATCGCGCAGCCTTCGGGTCCGAGCATCCATTTGTGGCCGTCGGCGGCGAGTGCGTCGATGCGGCAGGCCTGCACGTCGATGGGGAAGGCGCCCATGCCCTGAATGGCGTCGACGAAGTAGATGCAGTTGTGGCGGCGGCAGATTTCGCCGATCTCGCGGAGGGGCGCGCGATAGCCGCTGAGGAAATTGACGAAGCTGATGGAGAGCAGCCTGGCGCCGCGGCAGGCGGCATCGATCTGTTCGAGGGAATCGTACACGCTGAGCCAGGTGACCTGGACACCCTTGGCTTCCAACCGTTTCCAGGGATACAGATTGGCGGGGAACTCCTCCTTGAAGCCGACCATCCGGTCGCCCGGCTTCCAGTCGAGCCCCATGGCGATAGTGGCGATGCCTTCGGAGGTGTTCTTGACGAGCGCGATTTCGCTCGGGTCGCCATTCACGAGGCGCGCCGCGGCGGCGCGTAATCCGTCATACGTCGCGAGCCATTCGGCGTAGTGAAAACTACCCCATCGCAGGCTGTCCTCCGCCAGGTGCTTCAAGGCGTCGGCCGTTACGCGGGGCAGCGGCGCGACGGCCGCGTGATTCAGGTACACCAGGTTATCGCGTACCGGGAATTGATCGGCATAACGCTGCCAGAGCGGGAGTTCCGCGACAGAACTTTTTACAAATTCCTGACCCATTCCTTATACAATACGTTAATAGTGGGCTAAGGAGTAGCCGATGCGAGCCTTACCCGCGCTGGCCTGCGTACTCGTCGTGGCCGCCGGCGCGCTCTTCGCGCAGAACCCGAAAAAGAAGGACGACCCCGCGCAGATCGGCAATCGCGACGTCGGCAAGGGTATCAACATCTACTCGATCGAGCGCGAGATGGCGCTCGGCAAACAGCTCGCCCAGGAAGTGCAGCGGCAGGCGAAGGTGGTGGAGGATCCGCTGGTCTCCGAGTACATCAATCGCACGGGCCAGAATCTGGTGCGCAGCTCGGATGCGAAGGTGCCGTTCACGTTTCAGGTGATCGAGGGCGATTCGCCGAACGCGTTCGCGCTGCCGGGCGGGTATGTGTTCGTCTACACGGGCCTGATCAAGCTCGCCGATGAAGAGGACGAATTAGCGGCGGCGCTGGCGCATGAGATTGCGCACGTGGCGGCGCGGCACATGACGAAGCAGGCGACGAAGAGCGAGATCGTCAACCTGGCGAGTATTCCGGCGAGCATCCTGTTGGGCGGCGGGATCGGCGCGATCGCGGCGCGACAGGGCGCGAATCTGGGGATCCCGGCGGTGTTTCTGCACTTCACGCGGAGGGACGAAGCGGAGGCGGATTACCTGGGCTTGCAGTACATGTACGCGGCGGGGTACGACCCGAATGGAGCGATCAGCATTTTCGAAAAGATTCAGTCGCTGCAGAAGAGGCAGCCGGGGACGCTGGCGCGCGTTTTTTCGACGCACCCGATGGATGCGGACCGGATCGAGAAGGCGGAAAAAGAGATCGGACGAATTCTTCCGGCGCGGGATGAGTATATCGTCAACACGTCGGAGTACCGGGCGATTCGCGAGCGGCTGATTAATTTGAAGAGACCCGCGGCGGGGCGGGGCGGGGAAGAGGACACCGAGCGTCCGACGATCCGGCGGCGGGACTTGGTCGAGTAGGTCATTGGTCAGACGACGGGTTTCGGGTTTGTTCGATTGTGCGGTGCTGCCGAATCAGGTGACCACCGCTTCCTGACGGTCGCGGTTCGGATTGGGCGTCGGTTTTTCATCGCCTTTGGATCACGGTCGCGGATTGACGGCTCGGGTGAGGGTGAGCGGCTCACCATAACAAGTATCCATGTTATCGATGGCGATAAGGGACTTTCCGTACTGTTAGAGAAAATGATCAGCTGCCGGACTATAAGCCGGTTCCTGTACCCTTGCGGGCGGTAGTCATTCATCTGGACCGTCCATTACTGAACGGTTCTAGCGACCTACCCGGAAGTTAAGCGGAGCGGGCCGCTCCTCCTCCCCTATTTGGTCTTGCTCCGCGTGGGGTTTTCCCTGCCGGCAGAATTACTCCTGCCGCGGTGCGCTCTTACCGCACCATTTCACCCTTACCTCACCCGAAGGCAAGGCGGTATATTTTCTGTGGCACTATCCGTCGGATCCTGCGATCCGCCCGGCCGTTAGCCGGCACGCTGCCCTATGGAGACCGGACTTTCCTCTCCCAAAAATGGGAGCGACTACCCGTCCGGCAGCCTCACGTGCCCATTGTCGCACTTTACCGGCAGCGGTGTACGGTGGAACACCCCATACCAGACCAAGACACTCGGAAAGTGTAGTAGAGAAAGGGATGTTCCGGTGTATTCTATTCTTAGTCATGCGGCGGAATGAACTGTCTCGCGTTCTGCTGCGTGGAGTAACGTCACGTAATTTAAGTCGACTGACACATCCGGTTTTCTTAGCACATGTGGAACACGTTGAGGAGAGTTAGAAAACAATGAAGAAATTAGCAGCGATAGGCGCGCTCGGGTTTCTGGCGTCTGGTCTGTTTGCGCAGGGGTTGAACACAGGCGGCCAAACGAAAGACGATTGGGAAGAAATAAACTTCGAGTTTAATTCCTCGATTCTCTCGGATGGTTACCCAAGCCTACTTCGGCTGGCGGAACTATTGGGCCAACACCGCGATTACAAAGTCAAAGTTACCGGACACACGGACTATGTGGGTTCGGCGGCATATAACGACAAACTGGCGCTGAAGCGCGCCGAAGCTGTGAAAGCGTTCCTGGTGAAGTACGGAGTGACTGATTCCCAGGTAAGTACGAGCGGCGATGGCAAGCGCGCTCCGGAAGTGGACAACAAGACCAAGGAAGGGCGATTCATGAATCGCCGTGTGGTCCTGTCGGTGGCGGACGGAACGGGCAGGGTCATCAAAGAGGGCGGCATCAATGATGTCCTGAATGCAATAACGGCCAAGCTGGACGATATGGCGAAGAAGCAGCAGGAATGCTGCGACGCCATTCTCAAGAAGCTGGATAAGCTGGACGACATTCTGGCGAACCTAAAGAGTCTCCAGGGCGAGAACGCAACTTTGCGCTCGCAGGTGGACGATTTGCGCAATCAGCATAACGCGTTGAAGGACCAGGTAGCGGCGCTGCCGAAGCCGTTGAACGCGTCCCAGACGCAGGACATCGCGCACACCGAAGCGATGGGCGCGCTGGACGAAGCGGCGAAGCGCAACAAGAAGTTCTCGATCATCAGCGCCAACATCGGGCCGACGTACGGCGCGGGGCGCACGGGCAACTTCAACTTCAGCGGCCGCGGCCAGTTCTTCTCGCCGTTCGGCGGCGATGGAACCCACGCGGTGCAGGCGCAGGGCGAGTACATGTACTACCCCGGCCGGCAGGAAGGCCAGTTCGATATCGGTCTTGTCAACCGCTGGGGTAACTTGCAGGCCGGCGCGTTCGGCAGCTTCAAGTACATCAACTTCAAGGAATTCCAGCAGGGCGGCGGTCTCGGCCAGGCTGCGTTCCTCTTGGATTACGTGTTCTCGCGCGGCCGCCTGGGCGTGTTCGCGACGCAGGGCTTCAAGAACTTCGCGGTGTTGAACCAGGTGCAGCTCGGACCGCAATCCATGCTGCAGACTTACGCGCGCGTCGTCAATCAGACGGGCGTGAGCGCATTGGTCGGCACGTGGGGTAACGCGTACATCGAAGGCAACGCGGCGTATCTTCGCCGTCACGGCCCGGGCAATGACGCTCCGGGTGGATCGATCAAATTGGTGCAGCCGATCAGCGACCATTTCGCGGTTACCGCGGAAGCCGGCTTGAACGAAACGCTGCTCAACGTGAACGATTCCGGTCGTGTGGTGTTCGGCTTCCAGGTCGGCAACTACATCCGTCCGAAGGATTACGGCAAGACGAAGTCGCCGGTTCCGATGGACGTGCCGCGCGTGCGTTACGAACTCCTGACGCGCCGCATCGGCAACAGCCCGCCCGTGGCGAATGCCGGTCCGGACCAGGTCGGCGTGAGCGCCGGCCAGGTGACGCTCGATGGCTCGGGATCGTACGATCCGGAGAACGATCCGATCACGTATCAGTGGACGCAGATCGGCGGTGCTTCGGTGACGCTCTCTTCCCCGACCTCGGCGAAGACGACGTTCACGGCCGCGGCCGGACAGACGTACATCTTCAAGTTGACGGTCACGGATTCGGGCGGGCTTAGCTCTTCGGCCACGACCCGTGTGACGGCGACGACTCCGACTTCGGCGACGATCGTGCGCTTCGACGCGACGCCGAATCAGATCAGCGCGGGCCAGAGCTCGACGCTGACGTGGATCGTACAGGGCGCGACCAGCGTCTCGATCAACAACGGCATTGGCAACGTGGCGGCCACGGGTTCGACGACCGTGACTCCGACCGCGACCACGACTTACACCTTGACGGCAGTCGGCCCGAACGGCAACGTAACCGCCAGCACGACGGTAACGGTTGGCGCCGGACAGCAGACGACGGCACAGATCATCCGCTTCGAAGCCAATCCGGTCAGCATCGCGCCGGGTCAGCAATCGACGCTGAGCTGGACGACAACGGGGGCAACCAACGTATCGATCAGCGGCGTGGGCGCGGTGACGCCGAACGGCAGCACGACGGTGACTCCGCAGCAGACGACGACCTACACGCTCTCGGCGACCGGTTCGGACGGTAAGACAGTTACCGCTCCGGTGACGGTGACGGTGGCGAGTGGGACGATCCCGCAGGTTGTGGTGTTCGTAGCGACCCCGCAAAACATCGATGCCGGCAGCTCTACCAAGCTGTGCTGGCAGGTGACGGGCGCGACCAACATCTCGATCCAGCCGGGCGTCGGCACGAACCTGAACGCGAACGATTGCGCGACGGTGAGCCCGACGGCGACGACGACTTACACCTTGACGGCGACTAACGCGACTGGCCAGATTCAGGCCAACACGACGGTCAACGTCGGGACGGTGAGGATCTTGTCCTTCACCGCCGACCCGGTGACCTCGACCGCTGCGGGCGCTGCGGTGACCCTCTCGTGGACGACGGCCAACGCCACTTCGGTGGTGCTGATCGGCAGCGAGATCGGCCCGCAGACCCTGGCGGCCAACGGCAACTTCGTGATCCACCCGATCACGAACTCGACTTACACGTTGACGGCGTACGGTAATGGAGGCCAGACAGTAAGCGCCACCATCTCGGTATTCGTCAGGTAGAGCGAACAACCCAGTACAGCAGTGCCAAGCGGGCGGCCTTCACGGGCCGCCCGTTTTCTTTATGGGGGCTGATACACGGCGCGGCGGAGACACAAGCGAAGAGAAAACCTTTAGCCGCCGATGAACGCCGATGGACGCCGATAAAAAAAAGGGGGCACAGGGTTGAACTGGTCGAATCTGGCGGATGTGAAACCGATTTGGCTACGGATAGGCGGGGATGAACATGGAGGTCGGTGTCTACGAGTTCGGTGTGACGATTTGCGGGGGGCGCGGGGAGACGTCGCCTTCCTTGTAGATGAAGCGGCCGCCTTTCATGGTTACGTGGACGACGTTGGTGCCGATGGAGTTTGAAAGGTCACGGTAATCGCTTGTGTTGAGGATCAGGAGGTCGGCGGATTTGCCGAGTTCGAGTGAGCCCGTGCGGTCGGCGCAACCGAGAGCGTGGGCGCCGTTGATCGTGGAGGCGGAGATGGCCTCTTCGAGGGTCATGCGCAGCCGCCAGCAGGCGAGGGCGATGATGGTCTGCATGCTGAGCATGGGGGTGTGATGCGGATTGAAATTGGTGCCGAGCGCGATGGCGGCGCCCGAATCAATCAGGGTGCGGGCGGGCGGGGACTGCCGGTCGTTGTGGAAGGAAACGCCGGGCAGCAGCGTGACGAGAATCCCGGCATCGGCGACCTGCCGAGCGTGGAACTCGGTGGCGTGCTCCAGATGGTCTATGCCGGCGGCGCGTTGCCTGATCGCCAGAGCGATGGCCGCGGCGGGATCGGGCCCTTCGGCGTGGATGCGGGACGCGTACCCGAGATCGCGGGCGGCGCCGAGATAGCGCTCGAAGAACGGAAGATGGTCCGGGTTGGAATTCCACACGAGGTCGGCAAAAGCGGTGCCGAGACGGCGGCGGATCTTGGGCAGCATCGCGGAGACGGTCCACTCGGTGGCTTGGTGAAGCGCGGCGGCGTCCGCGGTGCGCGACAGGCGGAAGAGGTAGCTGGGAATGACGTTGACCGGGTCGTTGCGCAGGGCGGCGACAATGCGCATGAGTTTGGCTTCGCCGCTTTCGTCGAAGCCGCATCCGGTCTTCATTTCCACGGTGGTAGTGCCGTGACGGGCCATGGCATCGAGGAATGCGCGGCAGCGGAGTTCGAGACGCTGGCCGGTGGCGGCGCGCAGCGCGCGAACGAGCGCTTGCTCATCCTGCTCGTTGACGCCGGCGGGGGGGAACGCCAGATGAGTGTGGCTATCGACCAGGCCGGGCATGACGACTCGCCCGGCGGCGTTGATCTCAACGGCGGTGCGCGCCTCGGCCAGATTCTCGACGCGGCGCGAAGGTCCGACTTCGACCAGGACACCATCGCGCACGAGCACAGCGCCATCGTGGATGATGCCGAGGTCGTTCAGCGAAGCTCCCCGCCGCGGGAGCGTGTGGCCGTGCAGCGTGAGAAGAGATCGCGCGCCGCGAATTAGAATTGAGTCCAGGTGATCCTCTTTATTAATGTAACAATAGTACGGTAATTAACTTACTTAAATTCTATGCCTAAGAAGCCGGCACCGGACGAGAAAAGAACGCTAAAGACCCTGGAAAGGGCGTTCTCCAAGGCTGGCGCGGGGTCGCGGACGGAGGCACGAAAATGGATCGCAAGCGGGAAAGTCCGCGTGAACGGGAAGGTGATTCAAAACGCGGATCACTGGGTGGACCTGGAGCGCGACAAGATCACGCTCGACGGCAAACCGCTAAAGGCGGCATCGAAGAGTTACATCCTGCTGTACAAACCGAAGGGCTACCTGACGACTTATCGGGACCCCGAAGGCCGGCCGACGGTGTATGCGCTGCTCGGCGATGTCGGCAAGTGGCTGCATCCGGTCGGGCGTTTGGACCTGGACACGAGCGGCCTGCTGATTCTGACGAACGACAACGATTTCGCCGAGCGCGTGACGAATCCGGAGCATAAGGTGGCGAAGACCTACCAGATCAAAGCGTCGACCGTGCTGACGGACGAGCAGATCGAGCGGTTGGCGCAAGGCGTGGAATTGAGCGACGGCATGACGCGTCCCGCGGTGGTGAAGCGCCTGCGGGATGGCCCGAAGCACACGTTCCTCGAGATGACGATCACCGAAGGGCGGAATCGTCAGGTGCGGCGGATGCTGGAGGCGGTGGAGAGCAAGGTATCGAAGCTGGTGCGGACGGCGATTGGTCCGGTGCGGATCGGCGAATTGCCGATCGGGAAGTGGCGGAATCTATCGGAGGATGAGGTTCAGGTGCTGCACGGGGAATCAACGAAGAGGGTGCGTCGGCCACGGAAGGAAAGCGAGAAGGGCGATTAGGGGAAGATTCTTATTTTCATCGGCGGACTAGACTAGAACGTCAAAGAAGAATCTTCAGCCGCCGATGAACGCCGATCAACGCCGATAAAACAAACACATTCAACTTGGCTT
>JAOAPT010000474.1 GCA_025463045.1 Candidatus Solibacter sp. | reverse complement strand
CGCCAGCAGGGCGATCAGCGCCTCGCGTTCTCGCGCAGCTTGCCCGCGATCCATCCAGGCAAGCGTGGGTTCGGCCGTCATATTTCTGACAGCCTATCGCATTATTGCGACCACGGCGGCGTCACTCGCGCGCTGCCGCTCGGGCTCCGTCGACGGCAATTCCGGGTAGAGTTGCGGCCGAAGTTGCCTGCAACGGCGTTTTCAGGAGGCTTTCTCCCGCTCTTCGCAGACGCCGGCCGAACCCGCACCCGGCAGAAAGGCCGCTGGAGCGCCACGCCGGTCAGCTAAGATAAAGACCATGCGTTACCTGATCGCTCCCCTGTTCGCCCTGGGCCTGCTCTCCGCCGCTGAGAACAAGCTGGGCAAGCCGCTCGCGGTGAAAGAACCCATGCCCATCGCGACTCTCATCGCGCATGCTGACGACTACGTGGGCAAGACCGTTCAGGTCCAAGGCAAGATCGTCGAAGTCTGCCAGGAGATGGGCTGCTGGCTCGATCTCACCAATGACGCAGGCCAGAAGGTCCGCATTAAAGTTACGGACGGCGAAATTGTTTTCCCCAAGGATGGGGCAGGCCGCGCCGTGGTCGCCGAGGGCAAGTTTTCCAAGCGCGAGTTGACGAAAGAACAGGCCATCGACCGCGCCAGGGAAGAGGCGCAGGAGAAGGGTGCGAAGTTCGACCCCGCGACCGTGAAGGGACCGCTCACCGTCTACCAGATTCAGGGCACCGGCGCGGTGATCAACTAACTGTGGCTCCGGCGCGCGCCGTACTGTTCGCCCTCACGCTTCACGCCGCGGCGCACGCCGCCCTGTTTCATAGCGGAGACTCCACGCCGTCGCAACGCGGCCCCGCGATTTCCCTCCGCAAGCGCATCCACGTCAATACGCTCATTACGCCGCCCGACACGCTCGAGTTGGAATACGGCGGGTCGTTTTCCTGGGACGGCAGTCTCAGTTTTCCCATGGCCATCCACTACACGCCCGAAGGCCACTACGCCTGGTGGGGACGCACCGAATTCAGTGTGAACTTCGATTCGCTGGCGCACGATTCCGCCGCTCAATTTGGGGACCGTGTGACCGGCGCCGCCACGTGCGTGGTCCACGATGGCGAAAAGCTCGATATTGCGATCGCGCCCCAGGCATCGTTCCTCTTGCGCGGCGATTCCGGCGCGCGCATCGGCGCTACCGGGATCGCACGCTACGACGTCGGCCGCAGCAGCGCCGGCGTCACGTTCACGTGGACGGGCGCGACGCACGCCTCGCCCAGCAATCCAGCGGGTGTCATCGATATCGGCGCTGGCTATGGCTACCGTCTGCAGCCCACCGGCCCGCTCAGCCACCTCACGCCGCACGTCAACGCGCTCTACGAAAAGGCCACCGGCTCCGACCGCCAGGTCTCGCTGTTCGAAGGCATCGAATACCAGGTGACGGACCCGTTCTCGATCGATTTTTCGTTCCAGCACATCGCCGTCGTGGGCGGTCCGCGCGATACGCAGTTCGTCGTCGGGATCACGCTCTACACGCCCAAGCTGCACCGGCACTAGATGGAGGCGACCACCGCTCCGTTGAAGATAACGCGCCAAGAAGCGATCGTCAAATTTCATCCCTTGTTGCGGCCCTGAACGGGGCCAGGAAGAACTCCGTTGAAGAACCCACTCAATCAGAGGCGCGACGGTTACGGTGCGGTGGCCACGCGACCACCGCTCCCTTACGGTCGCGGCTCGGATTGGGGCTTGCGTTCTTCAAAAGTGGGGGCGCAGGCCGGCTCTCAATTCGCCAGCATCGCCGTGATCCGCGCCGTGCCGCTCGCCATCCGCATCGTCAGCTCGTGGCGGCCCGCGCGCAAATCGCCGTCCAGCACGTAGGCCCACGGGAGGTGCAGCGTCTTACTCCAATTCGTGAACAGATTCTGCGTTCGCCACTCGCCGCCATCGAGGCGGAATTCCACCACGCCGGCGTCGGGACCCGCGGCGACGAAGGTCCCCACCGCCGTACCGTCGAACGCGAACCGGCATTCCTCGCCGGCCGTCTCGCCGATCAGCATCGGCACGTGGACGAAGCCCGCGCGCGTCGCGACCTTGTCAGCCGGGGTCCAATCCGGATCGATGCGCCAGCCCTTCACTTCGCCGATCTCGACCAGCCGCCCGCGGAAGTAGCTGTGCTCATCGAGCGGCACCGGCAGCGCGTGCGGTTCCACAGCGCCTTCGATCATCGGCGGCTGCTTCCACGCGGTGTCGAACAGACGCTCGATCGAGCGCGCATACACGCTCATTCCGAATGGCGAAGGATGCAGGCTCTTGAAATCGCCGTCCCACGTGAACTCCCCGGCGTCGATCCGTTCCGTGATCTCGCGCGCCAGGTCGATCGACGGCACGCCATACCACTCGGCCACGCGCTCGTGCGACGCGATCACTTCCGGACGCTTGCCCGCGCGCAATTCCTGCATCTTCTCCGGATCCACGAAGTGCAGCATCACCAGGTCGAGCTCCGGCTGCAACAGCCGCGCGTGCCGCACGATGCCCTCCATTCCGCGCACTTGCTCGCGGGCCGCGAAGCCGTTCGTCGAATCGTTGACCGCGGCCTCGGTGAATAACAGGTCGACTGGGCCCTTCGCGAACACGTCGCGCAGCAGCCGGAACGCTCCAGGCGTCGAGCCCGTGGAACTGATCCCCGCGTTGATGAATTCGAATTTCGTCTTTGGGAAACGCGACGTAAGCTGCTTCGAGACGAGGTCGCGCCAGCCGGCCATCTGCGTGATCGAGCCTCCGAGGAAGGCGACGCGCGCGCTGCCGCCGGCGTTGATCCGCCGCCATGCGTTGCGCAATCCGCCGCGTAGCTGAAAGTACTCGGCGTGGGCCGTGACCTTCATGCCGGGCGTGTTCGCGAGAATGAAATCCACGATGTGGCCGGGGTCGTCGAGCGGAAAATGATGACCGTTCAGGCTGTCGGGCATTCCCGTGTTGCGATACACCTCGATCGTGCCGCCCGCGCGCCGGTAGCGCTCGGCGAAGACGTCGCTGTTCTCCGCGGGTGGCGCGTGTTCGTCGCGATCGCTCACCACGTGCAGAATCGGAATCCTATGAGCGGCAAGCGGCGCCGTCTCGCCGATCGGATTGCCGCTGAAGTGCATCATCTGCTCTTCGGTGAGATTGTATGCGGCGAGCGCCTCCTGCCAATCCTTCATGCTGCCGAGGCCTTTGCCCTTGCCGCCCGGCCAGCTCTTCATGTCGCAGACCGGCGATTCGCAGTAGACCGCGTACACGAGGTCGGGATGTTTCGCCGCCCAATTGTAGACGAACAACCCGCCGCGGCTGATCCCTTCGAGCGACATCTTACGAGCCAGGCCGTAGGTCAGCACGACGTGATCGTAGAAGCTCTCCCATGCGGCGACCGACTTCGGATTCCCGAAGATGTTCGGCAAATCGAGGTAGGCAAGGTGGAAGCCCTTACTCAAGAGTCCGAGTGCCGGACGCGGCTGGTAATCCGGAAATCGCGCGCGCCAGAACCAGGGTTTGCCCGCCGCTGCGATTCGCGGCAACACGATGTTCGCCGCGTAGCCGCCGAACGTGAAGTCGCGCTTCTCGTACCCATTCCACGTCGAGGCCGTCGTCTGTCCCACGAGAAACGGCGCGCCCATCGCGGCCGCTAGAAATCCACGCCTGCTTACGGTTGGAATGCTCACGGTCACCAGCATACTAACAATCTTCGTGACTGAACGAGGGCCTGCTCGAAGTGCGCGCCGGCACGGACAGTGATTGCCGAACCGCCCGGCTCGTCCGCCGCGCACCGCGCACGGCTGCCCGAAAACGAGGTCGAGCAACTTGTCGTCGAGCCCAAGAAGCTCGGGTCTGTCCGACGTCACCTGCGAACATTCGAAACACCGCCGCTGCACGCAAGCCTTCGAGGTCTCAATCTCGACGTGCCGCACCTCGTCCTCTCAAGGCGCGCGGTGCCGTACTTCGGATCGGTCGAGTCGTCCCACGAATTGGCCCCCGCGACTCCACGGGCGGGGCCCGCCGATACCGGGTCGTCACGCTAGAGCCCCAGGGGTTCATCCCCGAGTTACCCTTCACCAGCTTCGGTGCCGTCGAAAATCTCACAGCGTCCAACGTTTTAGGCGGTACGGAACTGGCCGGCGCCCGTCTATTCCAAGAGGATTTTGCGGGCCGCCTCATTGCTGAATTCGATTCTCATGACATGCACCTCGCTGACTATCTTCCCGTCTGGTAAACTGCGAAGAATAGGCGAAAGTCTCATATTGTAAGTCCGGGAGTAACTCATCGTGACGGGTATGAATCGTAGCACGGCGACCGTGTTGTCCGGGGTCTGTCTCATCGCGCTGAGCGCGTGCCAAAGGGCGCCGCAGGCAAAAGGGCCGGCTGGTCCGCCCATAGTCCCAGTGTCCGCCGTTAAAGCAACCCAGGAATCCGTCCCAACCGAACTGCGCGTGGTCGGCACAGTCGAGGCGTCGGCGATCGTGCAGGTGAAATCGCAGATCGCCGGGCAGCTTCTCAAAGCGGCGTTCAGCGAAGGTCAGAACGTCAACAAGGGCGACCTGCTGTTTGAGATCGATCCGCGTCCTTATAATGAAGCGCTACGGCAGGCCGAGGCCAACGTGGCGCGCGACCAGGCGCAGATCGCGCAGCTGGAAGCGACGCTGGCGCGCGACGCGGCGCAATCGAAATACAACGAGGGCGACGCCGCGCGATACGCCGAGTTGCAGAAAGCCGGCGTGGTCTCGAAATCGCAATCCGACCAGGCGCGGACGAGCGCCGATGTCGCGCGGGAATCGCAGCGCGCCACGTCAGCCGCGATTGAAAGCGCGAAGGCGGCGCTGGCCAGCGATCGCTCCTCGGTGGAGTCGGCGAAGCTGAATCTCGCGTACTGCACGATCGTCGCGCCGCTCGGCGGACGGACGGGCAATCTGCTGGTGCACGCTGGCAATCTTGTGAAGGCGAATGACGTGCCGCTGGTGGTGATCCATCAGGTGTCGCCGGTCTTCGTGAACTTCAACGTGCCGGAGCAGCACCTCGCGGCGGTGCGGCGGCTGAGCGCGAATCGCAAACTCGCGGTCCGCGTGTTCGCGCAGGACGATCCGAATCGCACGGCGAACGGCCTGCTCTCGGTGATCGACAACACAGTGGACACGGCCACCGGAACGATTCACTTGAAGGCGACATTCCCGAATACCGATGGGATCTTGTGGCCGGGGCAGTTCGTGACTTCGGTGCTGACGCTCGATACCCTGCAGGGCGCGACCGTGGTGCCGGCCGAGGCAGTGCAGCCCGGACAGCAGGGGCAGTTCGTCTATGTGGTGAAGGCGGATAACACAGTGGAATCGCGACTCGTAAAGACGGGCCGCGCCTTCGGCAAGAAGATGT